>JAFGTN010000056.1 GCA_016934075.1 Pirellulales bacterium | reverse complement strand
CCATCGATAATCAGCGATCCACCGATTCCGCTGCCGGCGTTCGTATAATACACGACCGGTTGCCCATGCCCTGCGCCCAACACGGCTTCGGCCAGCCCTGCCGCGTCCGAATCGTTCGACAAAACGGCCGGCAATCCGAATGTGGTCTGGCACCATTTTGTTAAGGAAAAATTTTCCCATCCGGAAACCTGGTAACTGGTAATCACCCGTCCTTCCTGCGGTTCTACGGGACCACCAAAGCCGATGCCGATGCCTTTTAGTGCGCGGGTTTCGTCCAGTCGCCCGATTATTCGTTTCCCGAGATCTTTGATCTGATTCAAAACGCCCTGGGCTCCTTCTTCCGGACGAACCGTCGCGCGCTCGAATTCCACGAGTTCCCGGTCCTTGCCCGACCCTACGCATAACTGCAGCTTTGTGCCGCCGATTTCAATACCAAGAAACATTCTCTAACACCCATTTTTCACATACTTTATAACACCGCGAGCTGCTGAACAAAAAAACTGTCCTCTATATTCTATCATCTTCCATAGCCTGCTGCCTTCCGCGTTCGATATCCACAAAGGATACAATCGCCCATCCAAAGATGAAAAACACCAGCAGGCTCAGCATGGACATTCGCATATCGCCTGTCATCCATGTTATCAGCCCGAAAAGAAACACACCCATAAAGCTGGTGGCCTTGCCGGAAAGGTTGAAAAAACCGAAAAACTCAGCCGCGCGACTTTCCGGTGTCATCATACCCATCATGGCACGGCTTACCGATTGTGTGCCTCCCAGCACCAATGCCAGTACTACGCCCATCATCCAGAACTGGAATTTGCTTGTGACGAAATAGGCACAAACAACCAGTCCCACCCAAATCGCCAGGCAGCCCATCAGCGTACGCTTTTGCCCCAAGCGGTCCGCCAGAAAACCGACAAACATCGCTCCCGGCATGGCCACCACCTGGATCATTAGAATCAGGTAGATCAATTCCTGCATTTCGAAGCCGATTACCTTATCTGCCACGACCGAAGCCTGTGATATAACGGTTTGAATCCCGTCGTTGTAGAGCAGAAAACCGGCTAAGAAAATGGCCAACATGTGGTATCGCCGCAAGTGGCGTATCGTATCGGCCGTTCTGCCCACGGCGTTTTGAACCGCCTTGCCCAACGGCAAACGCGTATGATCTCTGTCACCCCGGTCTCGAAGTATCCATATTGTCGGCAACGTGAATACCCCCCACCAGGCTCCAAGAATGAATATTCCCACGCGTAGTTGCGAACTTACATCGACAATTCCCCATTCGGCCCCTTTAATCTTCACGGCCAAAGCCATCAGCAATGCCAGCGTGCCGCCCAGGTAGCCCAGGGTATAACCCCACGCCGAAACACGATTCATGGATTGTTCGTCGGCGATCTCCGGCAAAAAACCGTTATAGAATCCCAGCGAGATCTCAAAGAAAAAACACATCAGAACAAACAGCCCCACAACCACCCAAGACATCGTGGGCGGAACCAGACTCAGCACCATGGCCGTTCCCGAACCCGATAAGGCAGTAAAAGCCAGCCACCGCCGTTTGCTTCGATTGGCATCCGCCACGGCGCCAACAATCGGAGAGAGCACGGCGGCAACCAACATGGAAACGCCGATCCCCCAAGCCCAAACAACCGTACCCAACTTGCCGGGCACGACGATGTTCACGATATAGCCCATCAGTATCGTAATCGAGATGGTCGAATACGCGCTGTTGGCCCAATCGTACATGGCCCAGGCGAAAATTTCGGTCCGGCTGCCGGCCACATTACCGCCACTACCGCTATCGGAATGCTGCTTAGCTATGGAGTTCGAGTTACTCATGCGGTCGACCGACAATCTCTCTTCCGAGATGAAACCTCAAATTACAACAAAGTAGAGTGCGTCCGCGACTCGAATTCCTTGATTTGAACGTCCATATTCTCCTCCGGAAATAAAAATGTCGGGTTAGCGATCCGGCCTGCACTAATTTGCTGATGATTGGCAGAGGCATTTATTCAGATCTCGCTAAAACATGTCGATCATGGTAGTATAATAAGTATAGTGATTTTCGGAACCACCCAGGCAAAATCTATAATTTGAGTCTTTATTTCAACAATCTGACACGTCTGGCCGCCTCTCACGATTCCTTCGCTTGGGGCGCATCTCTGGCCGTACATTTGGTAGGGGCCATGGTTGCATGGTCGACGCTGGCCAGCCAGGTCTGGGATACCGCCCCCGAATTGCCCGGCCAAAAAACACGCGTCCAACTATCGGCCAACTGGTCCCCGCCGACCGCAAACGAAGAGCAGGACGAACCAAGCGTCGATGTCGTCGTTACTCCCAGCCGGGTGCGAATCGACCACCGTGTTTACCACAAAGCCAGCGCGGATGTTTCCCGTCCCAACCCAACTCTCAGGCCCATTGAATCAATAACCGGTAAACTTCCCACCATGGCCTCTCACCAGCGATCTATGCTGGCCGAAGAATCGGAACCGCAAATCCACGTCCCGCCCAAACCAATAATTAAAAGAAATTCGCACCCCTCCCGCGTGCCCACGGTCGAGATTCCAATGCCGGCCTCTTTGCCCGTTAATCCCTCGGTCGCTATCGGTAAATACAGTCAACCAACACTGTTGGAAAATCGCCCACCCGACTATCCTCCGCAGGCCGTAGTAGATCGGCTCCAAGGTGTGGTTCTACTGCGGATCCACATCGCTGAAACAGGCAGTGTCGAGAGCGCCGAGATCATTCAATCAACGGGCCACGCCGTGCTCGACGCGGCCGCCGTGCGAGCCGTAACAGCTTGGCGTTTCACCCCGGCCCGCCGCAACGGCCAACCGGCTCCCGCTATGGTTCGCCTGCCGGTGCGATTCTCACTGGAATGACCACCGATTCGAAAAGCTACTATTGCTGATTGTTCACTTGAGAATTCTGCTTGATATATTCGGCGATCAAGGGTAGTAGAACTTTTTGATCTATGGGCTTGCTGCAATAATCGTCGCATCCGGCGTCGATGCATTTCTTGTCATCGCCGGTCATCGCGTTGGCTGTCAGCGCAACGATCTTCCCTTTGTAGCCCGACTCTCGCAACAGACGGGTAGCTTCATAGCCATCCATCACGGGCATTTGCATGTCCATCAAGATTACGTCGAACGGTCTTCCTTCATCCTGTGCCGCCTGTGCAAAGCCGTAAGCGATCAGGCCGTTCTCGGCTACCGTTACATCAGCGCCGGCTTTACGGAATATGAACGATATCAACCGTTGGTTATCCGGTCCATCCTCGGCAAGTAGAATACGGCAATTCAGTTTAACATCCGAAGCGGGTTTTTTCTTTTGATCGCAGTTGCTCTTCGACAAAGCTTCGCTCACATGATCCAACAAGGTTACGCCATCCAGCGGGCCGGTGTCGACGGTCAGGCTGAAGGTGCTGCCTTCGTTTGGAACACTGCTGAGCGAAATGTCGCCACCGAGCATTTTGGCCAGACGCTTGCTGATCGCCAGGCCCAAGCCCGTGCCGCCATGTTCCCTGCTGGTCGATGAGTCGCCTTGCGAGAACGGCTTGAAGAGCTTTGCCGCCTGCTCTGGGGTTATCCCCATACCCGTATCAATCACATCAAACCGCAAATGTGGCGGCACATCGTTGCTTTGCACCAACCGTGTTACCAGCCGCACGCTCCCGGTCTCTGTAAACTTGATGGCATTGCCCACCAGGTTAATGAGTATCTGTCGCAATCGAGTGGAGTCGCACTGGATAGTCTCGGGAATTTTACCGACATATTCTATCGCTAGAGGCAGATTTTTTCCATCTGCTCGTACCCTCATCAACGAAGCGACATCGGCCACCACCTTAATAGGTGAACAGGCGGCGCGGTCGATTTCCAGTTTGCCGGCTTCGATCTTTGATAGATCGAGAATACCATTAATTATATCCAGCAAATACTCGCCGTTACGCTTCACGGTAAACGCGGCTTCGATGTCTTCTTCTCGTTCGAGATTGTCCAGTAGAATTTCGGAGTAACCAAGAATGGCTGTCATGGGAGTGCGGAGTTCGTGGCTCATATTGGCCAGGAATTCGCTCTTGGCTTGATTGGCGGCTTCGATCGCTACATTCGAAATTTCCAGGGCCTCGTTTGCGGTCGCCAAGGCTTGCGCATAGTCTCGCAAGTCATCTTCCGCTTTTTGCTGGTCGGTAATGTCCCGCCCAGTCGCTTGCAAACCTGTGGTTTTCCCCGCTTCATCTAAAATCGGATAGCAATTCCATTCAACCGTCCTCCAACCTCCCGGCGTTTTTTGCCGGTTCCGCAGCCCTCTGATCGGCCGCCCGGTTCTGAACATATCCTCAATCTTCCTCTTCACCATTTCGGCATCGTCGGGGTGTAAGAGGTCTTCATAGCTGTTGCCCAGCATTTGCTCTCTGGACATTCCCCAAAAATTACATGCACCATCATTCAGGAACGTCCACCGGCCTTGAGTATCGCACTTGATAATCAAATCGCCTGTAAGATTCGTGACGGCTACATACTCTTCTTTCGATTTTTCAAGTTCCGCGGTACGTTCTTCCACTCGTCTTTCCAAAGACGAATGAAGCATCCCAATTTTCGACGCCACTGCATTGAAACTGGAAGCCAAAATGCCGATCTCGTCGTCACCGCTATCTTTAACAGGTGCAATAGTTGCGTCTTCATTTTGAGACGCGGCACCCTCGAAATGTCTTGTCAGTTTGTCGAGTCTTCTGCTCACGACCCAACGAAAAACCAGGATAATCGCACCAAAAAGCAATATCATTCCGACCGCCACGGCCGACAACTGCTTCCAGACTTGTGATGAGAGGGCCGCGTCGACATGGTCCAGTGGGATGGCAACGGTATCCGTGGCAATCACATCGTCCACCTTGCGGTAAAATCCCGCCTCACGGCCATATCGCGAAAGCATCGAAACAGGAGCATCTTCCGGCAATCCGTGGCATCGCAAGCAGCTTTCATTCATCTTTCTTGGACTGAAGTGAGCCAGATACTCTTTCCCGTCGATTGTGATGTAACCGACCAATCTCTCAGCACCGGGATTGTTTCTGAAATACTCGATTACCTCCATCTCTTCGGGGCCGGCCATATTGGCCGGGTTGCGGGGATTGTCCGAAGAAAATTTGAGCACGTAATCCGGAAACTTTTTGCGAACTTCATCAAATATGCTGCGTGCTACAAAAGACGTCGACATCGATTCGGGAATGAATTCACCCTCCTCGACTCGCTTCTCCATCTCCGGACGTATGTTCTCGGCAACATACTTTCGAATCGCCAGGTCGAATTCGAGCGCAAGTTTCCCTTCTTTTTCTGTCATTTTCTCCATGTGTTTCCGCGTAGAAAACCAGGTTTGCAGAAAAAGAAAGCCCGAAAATGCAATTGCAAACAGCCCAACTACAACGATGAATTTTGTGCTGATGCTCTTCATGGGCGTACGACTAATGCTAGTTCCCTACCTGCCCTAAAAGGGGATCGAGAATCGCAGGTCATGAGACGATTTCGATTATCCGTAATTTCTAAAGGGTAGGATGCAAATTATGCTGAAGTAGAATAATTGCGTTGTATGTTCGGGTTATTCCGGCTATATCTACTCAAAATGTTCATCAAACTTGCGAGAACGTCTTGGAACTGTTCCTTTAAGGGTACAAACTGTATATTAACAGGGGAAGCTGATTAATGTGGTGGTCATTACTATAGATGCCATACGGAATAGACTTCAAGCCATAAAATAAGGATGCGATGTGTCGCATATCGGTAATGCCCGCTTCGTTAAGCGGACAAAAATCACCCTGACTCTAATGCTGTTGACGGCCCCCTTGGTAATCTGGGGCACGTCGCAGGGCTTGCACAGACTCAATGACGATGCAATAAGCTGGACCGCATCGGATCTGGAATCGCGTCGCGACCTTGATTGGTTTACCGATATTTTCGGTTCGCAAAACGCCGTGCTGGTATCCTGGCCTGGCGCCACCTTGGACGATCCTCGTCTGCAGCGTCTTGCCCAGGCCGTACAAAACATCATTAACGATAGCGAATATGGAAATTCATCCAAACGATTTTTTCGGGAAGTGGTAACCGGTCCCGAAGTCTATCGCGAACTGACTTCAGACCCGCTCAATTTTTCACACCGCCAAGCGATCGACCGCTTGCAGGGGATGTTCGTCGGTCCCGACGGGCGCACGAGCTGCGTGGTTATCGTTCTCACCGACGAGGCAAATCTCGAAGCCCGCGGCGTACTCCGCACCATTCGCCAATTGGCCCAAGATCATTGCGATATTGTCCCCCGGCAACTTCGCATGGTGGGCTATCTGGTTGAAACGGCCACTCTCGACAATGACGCCTTGAACACGCTCTATTGGCTTTCCTTTCCCTCTTCGTTGATTGTCATTCTCATTGCCTGGCCCTGTCTACGTAGTTTTCAACTCGCCTTGCTGGTTTGGATATCGGCCACCTATTGCCAGTGTCTCAGCCTTTCGATGGTCTATTTCTACAGCGGAGAGATGAACGGCATGATGACCATATTGCCGATCCTGTTGTTGGTTATCTTCGTTTCCTCCGCCGTTCACATGATCAACTATTATCAAGATGCCCTGGAAAAGGTCGGTGAAGTCGCCGCCCCCACTCGCGCTTTTGCGGTAGGGTGGTTTCCTTGTACATTGGCCATAGCCACAAGTGCCATCGGCATGGCCTCACTCGCCTTGGGCTCCATGGCTCCCGTGCGCAGCTTCGGAGTTTTTGCCTCCATAGGCACACTCTCCACCTTGGCAATTCTGCTTTTGGTCCTTCCCGGCGGGATGCATCTTATCGAAACCAACAGTAGCCGCCCCAGGCGGCCAATGCACCACGACCGCCTTCATGTTCTGCTCGAATCATGGTCCTGGAACTCGATAGCCGAACTGGTCAAACGCCGCGCCGCGACAATCACCTTCAACTGCCTGGGCATAACCATACTTTCCGCAGTCGGGCTTTTGTGGCTTAGGGGATCCATGCAACTCACCGACATGCAGCACGAAACAAGCCGCATCGCCCAAGACCACATTTGGTTCCAAGAAAACATCGGGCCGCTGCTACCGGTCGAAATGGTACTGTCTTTCGATCGCAACAGCCCCCTCTCGATGCTCGATAAACTGGAACTCGCCGATCACATTGAGCAAGCCGTTCGCTCCATGCCCGGCCCTACCAGTACCGTTTCGTTGACCGCGTTTCTCCCGCATCCCGACACGCCCGGCGGGGTGCGCGGCACCGTCAGTCGCACGCTTTTCAATCGCCGACTCATGCGACGCCGTGAGCAGATCGCCGACTCCAATCCATACCTGGCCCACACTGCCGAGAAGGAACTATGGAGAATCACGGCCCGCATCGAAGGGTTTGGCGGACAACGTTATGAGGAAATGCTCGCCGATCTGAAGAATGTCGTCGATCCCATCATCCACGACTTTCGCCAAAGCTCCGACCCCAATGTATCAATCGTCTACACCGGCACGCTTCCGCTTCTAGCCGAATCGCATCCCTCGTTGATCCGCGATCTCATGCTCAGCTTCAGCGTTTCACTGTTGCTGATCGCCGTGGTTTTGGTTTTCGGCTTACGCAGTATGCGACTCGGCCTGATGTCGATTTTGCCCAACGTTTTTCCTATTATGCTCGTATTCGGCGCCTTCGGCTGGATGGGACGGACCATAGATGTCGGCTCCATGATGACTGCCAGCGTCGGTCTGGGTATCGCCGTCGACGGTACCGTACACTACCTGACCTGGTTTGCCCGTGGCATGAAAAGCGGCCTTTCTCGCCAGGCTTCGATCCTCAATGCATATCAGCACTCTGCTCCGGCCATGCTTCGCACAACCGCCATCTGCGGCGCCGGTCTGGCCGTCTACGGTCTCAGTTCATTTCTTCCTGCCGCACGTTTCGGCTGGATAATCTGCGTACTGTTGCTGGCCGCCCTCTTCGGCGATCTCATCCTGCTACCCGCCACCCTGGCGGGACGATTCGGCCGGATACTTTTTCCCGACCGCAAACAGGAAAAATAGCAGGGGTACACCCGCGACACACTATAATATTCACCGTACCAATCTGGCTTCCAACCAGTTAGCATGGTCTTCCTGCCCGGCACGATCGGCGAAATCCACGATCAGGTCCAGTCGCTTGGCTTCGCGGATATCGACATTTACAGGGACTGGCATATCCCGCCCCCGTACGATTTGCCCGCTGTATTTCTTCTTGCCATCCACATACACTCGAAACCGCACACTCCCCATTCCGCCGGTCGAATCGTCGATCGCCGTGTTTGCCTCGAATCGCGAGAAGGGCTTATCGAGCATATATGTCAGGCGCGCTGAACTGTGTACACCCAAGCCTTTTATAAACAAGCGACCTCCCCAGCGCAAACGCCCACCACTTACGTTCCGGTCGATGCCGTAAGGCCAGGCAAGATCCAGGTAGGGCACATTCCGATACTCGTCCGCGGTCAAATCCGACAAATAGATCGCCTTTGTTCCCATCGGCTGTACAAAGGAAAGTTCTTCCGGCGACGTGATCCAATCGTCCGCTTTACCGGCAGAGTTGCCGGACAGTGAAATTGTCAGTTTCTTGGCGTCCAGCAAAAAACGCTGAACCAACAGAAGGCTGCCGTCAGCCAATCCGATCCATGCTTTAATATCACCGCCCGCGGCCGGCACTGGTATGTTCCCTAATGACTGATCGAAGCAAATCGCTTCGACGCGTTCCAGATCCGTAACAACAGGCCCAACCTCGGTTTCAACACGCACATTCTCCGCATCGACATGCAACACACGACCATCGAGTATATCACCGTTTAGCAAGCGAATCCGACCACCGTTAGCTGTTGTTTGGCGGCGCTGATCGTTTGCCGCAAGCCTATTGATTCCGGTCGCCCAGTCCAACAGCCTATCGGCATCGCGCCTATCAACTGGAAGTTCGAAGACGATACCTGCGACTAGTTTATCCGTCACGGCAACGTCACCAAACAGAGCCGACTCGATTTTAACAACCTCACCGCTATATTTGACAGCGTCGGCACGCAACAAACCACCGTCAGCCAAAACGACAACCGGACCTCGTTTCAATCCGGCCGGACGCCCCCATCGCAGCAGATCCGCCGCCGAGAGCTTTTGCTGTTTACCATCGGATTCAAACACGAGATTCCACTTCTCGTCGGTCGCAACCAGCTTCCCGGCAAATGCCGCGCTCTCAAGCGGCAATGCGCGGGACATTTCATGCGGCAAATTGTTTTGTGCAAACGCGTTTTGCGATACCGGGCCGGCGGCTGGAACAATAGTCGCAACGACTAGTATCGTGCAACACATGAATTGATGAGGAACATCTGTTAGCCCCGTCGCCCGCGACGGGCTAGCGGAGCAACCGGCCGCAGGCGGCCAGACTAATATAGATCTCACATGCCGCTCATCAATTGCTTTTTTGCATATTACGAGTACGAGATACACAGCGCGGTGGACGGCGTTCGCAATCATTTCCTTGGGCATTACTTCACGGCCTCACCGCTGAAAGATAGGCAACGTTCCATTGGGCATTTGTAAGACTATACAGGCCATGGCCGTCGCGTAGTCGCTCGAGTAAGCCGACTGCCAGGAACCGTCGCGACTCTGCCGCGAGATCATATCCTTACTGACGGCCGGATACCACTTTTTCCAATGTTCTCCGCCGGCGTGCCACATAGCCTGTACGGCATAGTATTGGCCGTAATAATAATATCCGGTCTGGCCGGCCGCGTCCTTGTTCGGCAAAAACTTCATCAAATATGCAATGCCTTTATTGATCTCGGGGCCTTCGTATATGCCCGCGCTGTAAAGAGCGACAATCCCGGCGGCCGAACGCGGAAAAGCGCTAGGGCCGCCACCACCGAGTATGTATATAAATCCGCCGTCTGGATTCTGACTACGCTTGACATAATCGATACATTTATCGACCGTTTCCTTGGGCACGTATATACCCGCATTTCGCGCGGCCCGTAATGCCATAATTTGGCAGATGGTCACCGAGATATCGGCATTTTCGCGCACCGGTTGATACCGCCATCCGCCTTGCGAGTTTTGCGTATCGACGATAAGTTTTACCGCCGCCACCAGTTTCTCGCGCAACTCGGCTCGATGACTCATGCCGTAACATTCGGCCAGGAACAATGTGGCGAATCCATGCCCGTACATGGGACCGCGACTCGTGGCGCCGTGTGCAACGATCAACCCACTTTTTTGCGAACAACTCAAGAGATAATCCATGCTCTTGGAAATCTGCGAACCGTATGGCCCGCGCCCGGGTGTACTGCCGGCTGACATCATAGCCATTCCGGCCAGCGCCGTCACGGCCACGTTGCCACGAAAGTTGCCGGAACCGAACGATCCGTCATCATGTTGCCTCGAAGCCAACACCGTTAGCCCTCGCTCAATCGCCTTTCCCACCTCCGGCGTAAGCACCTCGGCGGCCGTTTGCTCGGGCGACTTCGGCTCGTCGGCCAAAGAGAGTTGGCAACAGATGCACAGCACTACAAGGGTAAGCGTAAGCATCCAAGCTAATATCTGCCAAAACGTGGAACCAATTTCAAAACAAGTTCTTAGAGCAAGTTTCGAAATGGGTGCCACTGCTGGCTTGCCCAGCAGTGCAGAGTGCCTTTTCTCAGGAAAAACACTGCTGGACAAGCCAGCAGTGGCACCCACCAATAAGAGCTCACCATAACGCGAATTATTCATTACCCTTCCCCTCGGATAAACGCTTATAGTATTCTTCGATCATCTTTTCATATTCCGGCAGGAACTGTTCGACCATGTACTGTAACATTTGCTCCCGTTCGCGCTCGGGCAATTCTCCCCAGAGCCGTTTTTGCAACGCCTGCATCTGCTCCATGTCGGTGCGGTTGGGTGAGTCCTGTTTCTCTACGGCTGCATTGGCGGTGCTTTGTCCTGGCTTGCTACCTTTGCCCGTACTATTGCTTTTGCTCGGTTTCTTCCCTTGGGCTACCTTCTTCCGCTCGCCGGTTCCACCCTTGCATTGTTTCTGGCCCGGTTTACCCCCGCCACAGCAACTCTTTTTGGCCTGCTCGATCAACATGTCAAGTTGAGAAACGATCTGCTGCTGTGTTTTTTGCGTGGCGCGGCCGGAGTCGGTATTCACGATCCGCCGTTCGACATCGCGCATTTGTCTGGCGATACTGACCAGCGGGTTGTCCTTTGACTCGGCCGGCGCGGTAGACGCATCGGGGGCAACTGTTTTATCGTCGTTTTCATTACTCCGGCGCAACTCTCGCAAAAGATCGCGGATCATCTCATCCCCGGGACGTTCCGATCCGTCTGTCTTCCGCGACAGTTCCTTGCCGGGCACGGCATCGCTCGTTTTCTTCTTCGGCGCAAATAATTCGCGATCCAAATCGTCAACCGGCTCGCCGCCAAGCTTTTCCAGCAATTCCCGATCGATGCCCGCCTTCGAGTCCGCCAGTGCAAACCGCCCATCGGCGAACGCGGTTGCCAGCATCACCGCAACAAACACGAGCGCGGCACACTTTCGTAACTCTTGCAAGTATTGCGGTTTCATGACATTATTCCTTTTCCTGGAAACACTACTTGTTTGTCGGCAGCAACTCCATCATCAAATCGGCCAAACGTCGCTGCTCCTCGGCCAACTCTTGATATTCTCTACGAACATTATCGGGCGGTTTTTTATCGCCGCCATACTCTTTCTCCAACTCCGCGGTCCGCTTGTTGATTTCCTCTTGCAGCATTTTGAACAGTTTTAGCTGTGCCACCAATTTGATGCCCTGTCCTTGCGCCCCACCGCCCTTTCCTCCGGCACCTCCGCCTCCCTTTGAATCCTTCTGCTCATTCTGCGCCGATTTCAGCGCGTCGAGCAATTGTTCTAGCCTTCGCCGCGCGTCGCGTTGCCGGGCGATGGTTTCCTCGTCCGTTTTACGCTGTCGCAAACGCTCGGCCGCTACTTCCATTTTAGCAGATGCCGTGGATAAGGCCAGCTTGAAGACGCCCGCGCCCGCCGTCTTATCGGCCAGAACACGTGTGTCTTCAGCTAAAACGGCCTGCTCCCGGGCGAGGTTGCCCAGGCTGGCCAGTTGGCCAGGTGTCAGCGGGATCGAGGATTTTTGCATGGCTTCGAGGCGGCCTGTTTCTTCGATTGCCATATCCTGGCGACGTGCTAAGGCCTTCAGAGCATCAACAAGTCCGGCCATCATCTCGGTTGCCAGTTCGGCCTCGGCCTGGCGTCGCCTTTGGGCCAACTCTTTAGCCGCGCGCTTTAATGCATCCTTCGCTTCCTCAGCTTCTTTTTTTGCCGTTTTCGCGTCGCCTTTACCGGCGCCCTGGGAGGCTTTGTTCATTGCTTTGCCGGCCGCATCCGTTTCTTCGGCCGCCCGCTGGGCGAGCAGGCGCTGCAAGCGCCGCCCTAAGCGCCGGGCCTCTTCCATAATCGCCTTTTGCTCGTCGGCCAGGCGCGGCAGATTTCCGTCCTCCGGCTTTTCCAACTTCTCGGCCATTTTCTCTTGTTGCCGGGTCAACTCGGCCAATTCCGATTCGGCTTCGTGGAGCCTTTTCACCAATCGCACAAGTTCATGCTCCCGTCGATTGGCCAGGATATTAAGCACCTCCTGCAAATCGTCTATAACGCGCTTTTCTTCACCGGCCGCCTGCCCGATACGGTTGCGGCGCAGATTGTCGTCGACCGCTCGCATGCGCGGAGCGATGCGGCGT
>JAFGTN010000564.1 GCA_016934075.1 Pirellulales bacterium | reverse complement strand
TATAAGTGCGATAAAGCCTACGAATCGTTAGAAAAGCTGATCCTCGATCCCAAGATCGACGCGGTGGCCGTCTTCAGCGGCGCGCCCGACCATGCTCGGCACATGATCGATTGCATGAAGCACGGCAAGCACGTGGTTTCGGCCGTGCCGGCTTGCTTGACGCTGGAAGAAGCGGCGTCTATGAAACAGATCAAAGAGAAAACCGGCCTGAAGTATATGATGGCCGAGACCAGCTACTTCAGGGCGCCGACGATCTTTGCCCGCAAGGTTTGGGCCGAAGGCGTTTTCGGCAATTTTCTCTTTTCCGAAGTCGAGTACTATCATACCGCCAAGACCAAGAAGTACATGGCGAATTTGGAAAAGAAGAAGAACGACGGCTTGTATTGGCGCGACGGCAAGAAGACGTGGCGCTACGGCCTTCCGCCCATGCTCTACCCAACGCACTCGACCGGTTTCCACGTCGGCGTGACAGGCGAGCGGATGACGCAGGTATCGTGTCACGGTTGGGGTCCCGACTTCGCTATGTACAAGCCGGGCGCAAACGCCTATGACAATCCCTTCCGAAATAGTGTCGCTCTGTTCAAGACCGACGCGGGCAACGTAAGCCGCTGCAATGTCTGTTGGCAAATTAATGCCAGCGGCGAGCGGGCACAATGGCTGGGCGAGACGGCCGCGCTGTACATGAAGGGTAGCGGCGGACAGCCGTTCGCCTATCAACACCAGGGGAAGCAGACAATGAATACGCAGCCCAGCTACTTACATCTGTTGCCCGAGCCCATGCGAGTCAGTTGTGGGCACGGTAATTCGCACACGTTCCTCACGCACGAGTTCATCTCGGCACTGGTCGAGGATCGCGAGCCGGCAGTCGACATCTACGAGGCTCTGGCCATGACCACGTCGGGCATTGTTGCCAACGAGTCGGCTAAGCGTAATGGCGAACAACTGAAAATCCCTTGTTTCGACAAGGTGTAAATGCGTATTGGAACCCCATACGGCCAGCAACTATCCCGTCTATAATAAGCCTGAACTGGTTGATCTGCTTTCGGAAGGTGCGCAAGATGTGCTCGGCGCCGGCAAATGCAAGGTCTCGACCAGCCGATCCCCGGCTTGTTTCGGAGGCGAAAGTTTCGGTTTCTTCTCCAATGAAAAACCGGCCCTGAACTATTGGCTTGGAGGAGCCAAGGGGCGTGCTCACGCGGGCGATTACGATATAGACCACAACGTTTTGCCGCTGGTCGTAGCCGTTCATTGCGGGTTGGTTTGGGAGTTTCTTCACAGGCAATAAGTTAACATCTCTGCGGCGTTTTAGATATACATTGCCGGCTGCGCCGCCAATTAATAATTGGCTTGCGAAAGAGCAGCAAGAACGGGAGACACCAAGCATTGAAGACCTGTAGCTTGCGCGTTACTTGCGCAAGCCCAAAATTCTGAAAATATTTTGAGGCGGTTATTTTCGAGTAGCCGCTTTTTTCTATGCGCTTCGGGCAATTTCTGCTTGCGCTTATGCTTGCGCCCAGCCTGTATTTATAGAGAGGGCAAAAGATGACCAACAAAACACGGGTTCCTTATCATTTCATCGCCCAAGTTGACCGACCCCTATTCGAGATTACTGGTTCTTTGAGGTTATAGACTAGCCTGCTTTAACTTGCTACTTTAGTAACAGCCTTTTTTCTAGTTTGTTTACATAGATTGGAGGATCTTTAATGAATCGCTTTACTATAGCTTTTATGGGCATAGTTTTGCTGGTCGTGTTGGCAGCTACCGCACAGGCCGTGACGATCTCGCATGGCTCCACGACCATTGACATGGACTTCGTAACAGTGGGCAACACCGATAACGTGAATGACACGCACGGTGATGGTTATGGTGCGGTGGACTATATCTACAACATCGGCAAGTACGAGGTCAGTGAGAACCAGTGGGACGCGGTCTGCGCCGCCAGCGCGACGGACCTACTCGACGATCCGGGGTACTGGAGCGGAGACCAGGCGGTGGCACACATATCCTGGAACGAAGCGGCCATGTTCTGCAACTGGCTGACCTCGGGCGATGTGACTGACGGTGCTTACACGATCGATGGCAGCGGTGTTGTCACCGCAATCGACCGCGACAGCGCCATCAGCACGCACGGCACGGTGTACGTCATACCGACAGAAGATGAATGGTACAAGGCGGCGTACTACGACGGTGATGCGGGCGTCTATTACGACTACCCTACCGGTTCGAATACCAAACCCGACGGCATCGATTTCAGCGAAGACCCTGAATTCGACGCCGTGTTTGCTGACTTTTACGACCAAGGGCAACCGAACGACGTGGACAATGCGGGCGCCTTACTGAGCCCGTATGGTACGATGGGCCAAGGCGGCAATGTGTGGGAATGGAACGAAACCGGAACCGGTTCGTCGCGTGGCACGCGTGGCGCCAGTTGGCGGGACGATGCCATCAGCTTGGCTGCCTCCACCCGCGGCGACGACCTCTTATCGGCGTACGAGCACTATATCTTAGGGTTCCGCGTGGCAAGTGTCCCTGAGCCCGGCGATGCCACGGGCGACGGCAAGGTGGATGTGTCCGATTTGGGTGTCTTGGCTTCGAATTATGGCACCACAAGCGGAGCTGAGTGGGACGAAGGCGATTTTACCGGAGAAGGTGCAGTGGATGTCAGCGACTTAGGTGTCCTGGCGAGTCACTACGGCTTCGGTACTACCGTGGCAAGTGTACCCGAACCTAACACCATTATCCTGTTGCTATGTGGCATTGCAACTTTGCTCTGCTGGAGACGTCGAAAGTAAAAGCAACCGAAACAACAACCAAGCAATAAAAACCCCCTTCGTCTTCGTGTCGATAGGGGGTTTTTTATGCAAGAATCAATCTCGAATCAGAGCCTCTGAGGGTGCTGGGGTATCCAAAGACCTATGCTTGGTCAGAGCCCGTCAGAATCGCTCACAGAGACTCTGAGAAGTTTGTTTGAGGGCAGGTGTAGGTCTTAATCTGGCAGCTCTCGGCCAGTAGAAAAAATCGGGTGTAGCCTACACCCAGAAGCGATAAAAACGGTAAAAAACGAGGTTTTATACCAAGGGGGCGAAATGCGTTTGAACCTAGAAATACCGAGGTTTTCAGTGTTTTGATGCAATCCGAGGAGCTTTTTAATATCAAATGATAATTGTTGTAAATCCTTGTCTCAAAGCTTGATTTGTGCTATACAAAATTCAGTCTCAGGAAAACTACCTGTAAGGCACTTGTAGGCCTGTTTGAACTGGCTTTGTCAAGCTCTTTTTTTCAAAGGAGACGTGTCGTGATGCAAACATCAGAGGCTCATACCCATGCCCGCGAATCTCGTGGGGGGTTTACGTTGGTTGAGCTATTGGTGGTGATTGCCATCATCGGGATCTTGATCGCCCTCTTGTTGCCGGCCGTGCAGGCGGCGCGCGAGGCCGCGCGGAGGATGCAGTGTTCCAACAACCTGAAACAGATCGGGGTGGCGGTGCACATGTTTCACGATACATATCACGAGATACCCTACACTCGTCTCGATACCCGCGAAACCTGGGCCGTGCGGCTGTGGCCCTGGTTGGAGCAGCAGGCGATGTTCGAACGTTGGGAGATGGGCAAAAAATACTATCAGCAGCGAGAAGACGTACGAACGGTCGCCGTGAAGGCCTACTTCTGTCCGACGCGTCGCAGCCCAGGCACTTCCTCGGTAAGCATAAAGGGAGACATTCATCAAGGCACCAGCGGTCCGCACGTACCGGGCGGTTTGAGTGACTACGCGGCCTGCAGCAGCGACCCCTCTGGACAAATCGACTATCACCCAGGCATGAACATTCCTTCAAACAAGGGACCGGCCAACGGGGCCTTCTGGTACAAAGGGCAGCCGCTTCAATTCCGCGATATTACCGATGGACTCAGCAAGACGGTCTTCATAGGCGAAAAACACATCCCCAACTACCGCTTCGGTGTAACTCCCGACAACTCGGTCTATAACGGCGATCATGGCGCATCGTTCAAGCAGCTCGGCGTCGGTTCTCCAATTGCAAAGGGCCCAACGGGAAGCGGTGGTTTTGGAAGCTATCACCCCGGGATTTGTCAATTTGTCATGGGCGACGGCAGTGTCCATGCCGTCGAAGTTTCCATCGATGCAACAACACTCGGTTACATGGCCAACCGCCACGACGGGGAAATAATCGCCGAAGAGTAAACATGCGGACGAGAGCTATTTCAACCTGGAATTGGTGTAAGATGCTCGTGCCACTATGGCCGTGCCCGCTCCACCTCCAAGACTAATTCATTCTTGCCCGGCTCGATCTTAACCTCCAACTTCGAGGTATCCAACTTGCTGTAGCTCGGATCGATGATCGGCTTGGGGATGGGACCCTCGGAAGTCAATGACGCAATCGGCGGAGTAATTACCACGCGATAAGTGCCCGGCATGGCGCCGTCGCCTTCTTCGAACGTGCTCACGGAGAATGTCCCGTCGGGCCCGATGATCCCCGTGGCGCTGAGTTTCATCTCGGCCGATTCCATCGTGATCACAAACTGGTCCAAGCCGGTCACTGCCTCCTGGTTGTCGGCGAAAACCAATTTACCCTTGACCGGCGATGTCCCCCGCCCACACCCGACCGTTGCAATTGCAACAATCCCCGCAATCAAAATCGACGTCACGCGAAGTAAACGCAAACATTTATTCGTATTCATGATGTGATTTCATTCCTGTTTTTCGCGTAGCGTTGAAAGAGGATATTCTACTGAAATTCAGAACTGTAGGATACTTGTTTGGATCTAATTCTGCAGCCGCTTTTCTATTTTGTGGTGCAGGTTGGAATCCAGCATCTTGAGGTAAATACTTTTGTTAGCCCATGTCTAAAAACCTCGTGTGCAGCACGCAAATATGATGCAAGTCCACTTTGCCCCACTAAATTGTCCAAGAGCCATTTTAAGTAATGGAAATCCCGCCGCCCCGAATCTTCGATGGCTCAGGATAAGGAAAAGGGCAAGATAGGGTCAAAATGGGTAAAACTTCTAGGAAGATGTGTAGGGTACCAATTAGTTTCTGTTGATTTGACCTTGTTAGCCCCGTCGCCTGCGACGGGATAGGAAGTAGCGTAAAATTCAATATTTTCACCGACCGGTCGCAGGCGACCGGGCTAACAGATTATTGCTTTTGTAAGAATTATCACCAGGAACTAATTATTAATAGCAGTAGTGGTAATCGATGATTGCCATTGCGGAAAATCCGCTCGAACCTGTATTATCACAAATACGTATCCCTTTATGCAGGTAATTTGTGCGTGTAAAGGGTGGTATTTTCTTATTATATAGTCATTTAAGAATAAAAATATGCAGAGTACGACAACTGTTGTCTGTCGGGCACTAGTGATGGTGGTTTGCCTGATCACCATACCTCTGGCAGCGTTGTTTGGCACCTCTTTGCCCGACCTTGTTAAGACACTTGGCTGGGGCGAACAGTCGGTTTCCGTGAGGGAACAGGGAGGGATGGCTCCGGCATATTCGCCCAGCATACCTGGTGTGGCAGGCGTTCCGGGCGATTCGGCTGCTCCCGGGGTGAATGTCGCCGAGGGTCTGCCAGCAGAGCATTTGCCACAGATGGCCGGCGCGACTGGAATGCGCGAAGATACGCGGACTGTGCCGGCAAGTTACAGCGAGCCTGTCTCGATCTCTGTTTCAAGTGAAAATCATCGGAATTCCACCCAGCCGGCACTTGTTCCGGAGACTAGCCAGGGCACGGCGGCCCGGTTCGAACAAATTCAGAGGCGGATTGGAAGTATGGGTGGGGCCTTCCGGCTGGAGTCATTTGGCACGAGTCGTCAGTTTTACCGATTTCAATGTGATATGCCGTTAGCCGCCGGTTCCGCCGGAAGAGATGCTCCGGTCGCCGTACGTCATTTCGAGGCTACTTCGGAAAACTCCTTGCAAGCGATGGAAACTGTTTTGGCTGAGATCGAGGCCTGGCTTAGCAATCGATAGTCATCAGTTCAGAGGCTGTTCGTTGAAGGCACAATTTCTCACCGAACACACCCTTTTCCAACCACAAGTTTGGATAATTCTCGCGTGAAAAAGAGCCTCCGCCGCAATGCCGAAAGGAATACTAGCGTGTTAGGGCGACGTGTTCGTTCTGTCGCGTTGCGATATTGTGGAATGTTGGATAAAAAATCCGGCTGTTTTTCGCAGTCTATACCCGCTAATTGTGGTTCTAATTGGCATAGATTTTCCCTGTATGCCCGTCTGGCAGGGGGGGGCAGTGTGGAAATTTCAGTTCCCGACGGGCCTTATGCCCGTTCCGACCGTATTGCACGCGTCGAGGCCATACTTTTTCTGGCCAGAGAGCCCCTCCCCAGCCGAAAACTTGGTCAATTGGCCGATTTGGCCGATGGCACCGAGGCACGCACCCTGGTTCGTGAGCTGAATAAGTTGTATGATTTGCGGGGGTGTGCTTTCCGCGTGATGGAGGTAGCCGGAGGATTTCAGTTGATGTCCCGCCCGCAATTTTCTCCATGGCTGCGTAGGTTGCACTCCGTGCCGTTAGAGGTACGATTGTCGGGACCAGCCCTTGAAACCTTAGCCGTTGTGGCGTATCGTCAACCTGTGTTGCGAGCGGCAGTGGAAGTTATTCGCGGAGTACAATGTGGTGAGATCCTCCGCCAATTGATGGAGAGAGATTTGGTGAAGATAGTCGGTCGCTCGGAGGACTTGGGGCGACCGTTCCTTTACGGTACAACTAAACAGTTCCTGCAAGTATTTGGCCTGCGTGCCATTGACGAATTGCCACGGCAAGAGTGGTTCGAAATCGCTGAACTTGAAGCAAGCGTTGAGGATCCTATACTATCGGAAGTTGAGGACCTCGAAGACGACGAAGAAGAAACATTGGATGATGAATCCGCCGATATTGAGGCGGAGGACTATGACGAAAAAACATTGGATTGCAAATCCGCTGATATAAAAACATCAGAAGAACAAGTGCCCAATAAAATGGTAGAGGAGTAGAAAGTGAGCCAGACAGCTATTCTCGATTCAGTGTTAGGGAACCTCATTGTTGAGGATGAATTACTGGACCGCTGGGCTTTGCGCGCGGAGTCGTTGGACGAAGAGGAATCCGACGACGGCGAATGGGAATATGAAGATGAAGACGACGACGGGGAGGGAGAAGAAGAGGAATACGAAGAATTTGAAGACGACGACGAATGGGAGTGGGAATACGAAGATGAATATGAAGATGAATACGAGGATGAAGACGAGGATGAAGACGAAGATGAAGACGAAGATCTAGATGAAGAAGACCTGGAGGAAGAAGATCTGGATGATGAAGACGAACTGGATGATGACGAGTGGGAAGATGACGAGTGGGAAGAAGTAGACGACGACGAAGAGGATGAAGACGAGGATGAAGAGGATGAGGACGAGGACGAGGACTGGGAAGACGAAGATTGGGATGACGAGGACGATGATGATGAGTATGACTATGAAGACGATGAAGAAAGATTATAGTTGGCAGCTCTGCGGTGGAGACAACGGATGGCCCGGGAATCATCGTCTGGAGAGATATTTACGATCGGCCATTCGAATCATTCCCCCGAATTTTTCTTAGAACTGCTTGCCGGACACGGAGTCGAGGTGGTTGTCGATGTGCGTTCCAGCCCGTATGCCCGGTATTCCAAGCATTTCAACCGCCAGCCGCTGGAAAAACTTCTTTGCGGCAGTGATCTGAAGTATCTCTTCCTCGGCGATGTGTTGGGCGGACGTCCCCAGGGGCATGAATTCTACGATGAGCAGGGCTATGTTCTTTACGACCGCCTGGCTTCTTCCCCGTCGTTTGTTGCCGGTATCGAACGGCTCTTACAAGCCGCACGGATTTCCTGCATTTGTTTACTTTGCGGCGAGGAGGACCCGTCCGAATGTCACCGTCGTTTGCTGCTGGGACGGGTATTGTCCGACCACGGTGTTGAGGTGCTTCACATCCGCGGCGACGGCCGCACACAAAGCGAAGCCGAACTTACCGAGGAACTGCAGTTTCAGAAAACCAAGGGCCAGATGACGCTCTTCGACACGGATGAGCCCAAAGAGTGGAAATCTACACAATCGGTTTTACCAAAAGAACCGCCTGCCAGTTTTACGATGCCCGGTGATGATCCGGAGTTATGTGGTTGATCGATGTGTGGCGCACACAAAGTTGGTACGATGTCGGATTGGGTTTTTCGTGAAGAGTGGCTGATAGATATTTTTTAAGGTTCTTCACGGAATTTAGTAGGCAAAAATGATACTGTCGTGCTACGCACGAAGGTTTTTCAGGCATGGGCTAACATAAGTATGAAAAAGAAGCTCCTCGGACCGTAGAATATCCGAGGAGCCTTGACAGAATATACTTCCTTCGGCGTCCGGTTATTCCTTGGTAGGTTGCTGCTCGGCAGTGCCCGCCTCCACTTCACCAGACCATGGCATTATCACCCTGTAGTTTTGCTTGAGTCAATATACTTTTGTTAGCCCATGCCTAAAAACCTCTTGCCGAAGGCAAATTGACTTCATTTTCACCCACTAAATTCCGTGAATAACTTTTTTATAATTCCTGGAAACTAGAGAAATGAATCCGGTGGACGGAAAATCGAAAAGCTTTTGGCACTGCGAAAAATGCGGTGAGAAAATAGAGGGAGCTTTCAGTCAGTGCTGGAATTGTGGCTCCTATAAGAATGGTCATGAAGATCCAGAGTTCGTCAGCGAGGTTGACGTTGCCGAGTTAGACAGGGTGAGTTCTTGTAGCTTTTTGGAGATATGCCTAGGATTGTTTTTCCGGGTCATTGCTGTATTATGGCGACTGTTGACTATGCCAGCCGATCGTCGTGGTCCCAAACGGCTTATCATATCAATAATTTTCGGACTGCTGATAAACGCCGGTTTTGTCTGTTGTGTGGCAATTCTTGTCGACTATCATATGCGAGTCAAACCGGCAGTTGAGATTGCCATTAAAGCGTCCAACGAGCAGGGATTCGACGGTCCAGGTGTAATTTTTCTTATCCCCGGAATAATGCAAGGGGCATATCTTACTATGGCCTTCTGGGCGACAATCATTTGTACCTTGCTCACGTGGCGATATCACAGCACGTGGATACGATTCGTCGGTTTGTCTCCTTTTCTTTTGCCAGGATTAGGGAGGCTTGTTGGATGGTGAATGTTACGGTTTTATATCTTGGCTATTGACGATACAATACAGCCTATGAATGAAAACAGTAAATCAACCCGAACCGTTTATACCACAGAACTAGGCCGGATCTGCCCCGATTGTGGGCAGGCGGTTGCGAGGTGTGGGTGTTGCAAGACCGGAAAGTCGCGAAAAAAATCGGTAGGCGTGAAATCCGATCCGGCTGCCGCGAAAAATGACGGTATCGTCCGCATCGGCCGTTCGACCAAGGGACGGCGCGGTAAGGGAGTGACCACGGTTAGCGGTATTCTACTTTCGGGCGATGATCTCAAGGAAGTTGCGCAAAAACTCAAGGCTAAATGCGGCGCCGGTGGTACCGAGAAAAACGGTGTCATCGAGATCCAGGGCGATCACCGGCAACTGTTGCAAAAAATGCTGGAAAAAATGGGCTATACCGTGAAACAGTCGGGCGGGTGAGGAGAGGACGCGTAATGATCGAACATATCGACCATGTCAACCTGGTTGTGCAAGACATGGATGCCATGACGGCCTTTTATCGTGATTTGTTGGGTATGCGACAGACGAAAGATCTTACGATCAGCGGTGACTGGATTGACGAAGTGACTGGCCTGGCGGCCGTGGAAGCCGACGTGGTTTACCTGAAGGCAAGTTCCGGCATGCGGCTGGAGTTGATCCATTACCGTAATCCGACGGGTACGCGGCCGGATGATTTAGGCCGTCCCAACACCAAGGGACTGCGACATTTTGCGTTCCGCGTGAAGGACATTGACGAGATTTTGCCCTTGTTGGAAAAAGAGGGTATCGAGTTGCTAAGCCCCGTGTGGGAAGTTCCCACCTCGCAGGTATCGTACGGGGATGTGCAGAAGCGTATCGTGTATTGCCACGATCCCGAGGGCAATTTGCTTGAGTGGTGCGACTACAAGTAGGCCGTTGCAACCCGCAGGAGAACTATGAAAAGACGAAGCTCCTTCACAATATGCTCCAACCGGGGCTGGGAATACTAAACAGGAGATTTATTCCTCCTATTCTTCTTGTTCTCTCCACTTTAACGCCCGGCACCTTTATATTCGTCTAGCCCTAAACTTCCGCATCTGTTAAATTTTCAGCCCATTGGCATTTCCCAAAGACTCACATTTCTGCAAGGAGGCAGAGATGAAACTGCGTTATTTATTGGTGCCTGCCCTGGCGGTTGCCGGGCTGGCGGTTCTCGGCTCTCAATCATTACTGTCGGCGGCGATTTGGGAAGATTTCATTACGACCAAGCGCGTCGAGGCCAATCCCGACAAAGAGTACAAGCTCACCAAAGACAACGGGCCATGGATGATCTTGGCCAGCACTTTCTCGGGCGACGGAGCCCGGCAGCAAGCTCGCGAGCTGGTGCTGGAACTCCGCAAGCGCTATAAGCTCAAGGCCTTCATTCATCAGATGGAATTCGATCTGGACGAAAACGTGGGCAAGGGTATCGACCGCTACGGTGACCCGCTCAAGTTCAAATATCGTCAGCACTCGCAGATCAAAGAAATCGCTGTTCTAATCGGTGATTATCCGTCGGTCGACGATCCCGAAGCCGAAAAAGTTTTGCAAAAGATCAAACATTCGACGCCCGACTGCTTGAAGCTTTCCAAAGACAAGAAGAACAATCAGTCGCTGGGCGCCTTGCGTGACATTCAGAAAACCATCTGGAAAACCGTGGGCAGCGACGACAAGAAGGACAAAGGCCCCATGGGTCACGCCTTCATCGCGCCCAACCCGCTTTTGTCGAAAGACGAATACGTTCCCAAGGGCCTGGAACCCTTCATCGTCAAGTTGAATAAAGGTTTGGAAAACAGCCTGCTGGATTGTCCCGGCTTGTATACGGTGCAAGTCGCTACGTTCACCGGAAAGGTGGTAACCGACCAGGCCGAGATTTCGCTCCTCAACAGCGGCAAAAAGAAAATCGACGGCAACCGTCTGGAAGAGGCCGCCAAAAATGCCAACAATCTGGCCAAGGCCTTGCGCCTGAAAGGCTGGGAGGCCTATGTCTTCCACGAACGCTGCGCCAGCATCGTTACCGTGGGTAGTTTCAATTCGGTCGGCACAAAACGCAACGACGGTAGGATCGAAATGGACCCGCGAGTTCATCGCATTATCGAGCAATTCAAGGCGAAAACCGTAGGCGGACATTTCTCGCCGCAAATGCTCGTGGGAATCCCTTTCGATGTACAACCCCGACCGGTTAAAGTACCCAAGGAATCCATCGGCATAGCCAGTAACGAAAAAAGCCGCGGTTTGTGGTAGAAAATGCCCGAAAAACCTCTCCTCGTACTAGGCACCGGCAACAAAAAGAAGGCCGTCGAACTGGCCGTGCTTTTCGAACCCATCGGCCTGCATCTGGCCACCCTTGCCGATATGCCGGACGCGATCGAGGTTATCGAAGACGGCGAAACATTCGCCGAAAACTCGCGCAAAAAAGCCGTCGAACAGGCCCGGCATCTGCACCGCTGGGTACTGGGCGAAGACAGCGGTCTGGCCGTCGACGTGCTGAAAGGAGCGCCGGGCGTGTATTCGGCCAGATACTCCGGCCCCGATGCTACCGACGAGTCGAACAACCGCAAGCTGCTCGAAGCGCTCGAAGGCCAGGCAAACCAGCGCCGCGCGGCCAAATACGTCTGCCACATGGCGATCTCCGATCCCCAGGGCAACATCGTGGCCGAAAGCGAAGCCGCCTGTCGCGGACGGATTCTAACCGAACCACTTGGCACCCACGGATTCGGCTACGATCCCTTGTTCGAAGTGCTCGAATATCACCGCTCCTTCGGACAAATCGGTCCGACCGCAAAGGCCTGTCTCAGTCACCGGGCACGCGCGGCTCGGCGGCTGGTGCCAATGCTGGTCGAGTTGGTTGATTCCGGACGATGGCAATGAGTTTTTAATGGAACTTTTGCAAACACCTGGGTAGCACCGATAGCTCGCTATCGGTGTGCCGAAGTCGAGTCGAAACCATCCTCCTCTGACATGTGGTAAGCGGCCTTGGGAACGCCTATAATGGCGGAAAGAAAGGCCAGTTATGGATAGATCATCCACATTCTCGAAAAAAACCACCCGCGCCAATGCCAAAGGCACAATTGTGCTTGACCCACCGCCGTCGGCCCGATGGCGTGTATGGCCACTTATCGACCAGCCAGTATGGGGGGTTGGATTATTGGTTGCCACAACCTTCGTCGGCCTGGTCACATACTGGATAACCGGCCGACCACAACTTGCACTGCTGGCAATCGTGGTTATTGCGGCGGCCATGTGGCGATTTTTCTTGCCTACATCATTTCAATTAGACCGCAATGGCCTGGAACAGATAAGGTTCGGCTACCGACGCCGTGTGCCTTGGAAATCGATCCGACGGCACGAACGGTGTCAAACGGGCGTTTTGCTACTACCCCACTCGGACGACTGCCCTCTGGATCGGCTCCGAGGCCTTTTCCTGCCCTGGAATGATAATCGCGAAGAAGTTCTTGCCCAAATCGACTTCCATTTGGGCGGACGGGTCTGACGGGCTAGTCCGTGGGCCCTTCTTTTTGATATCCTTTCGGTGGAACTCTCGCGGACGGTTACTCGTCTACTTATAGGGTGTGTATTCGCCCCAATCCAACAGGTCTACATTTTTGGGATTAATAAAGGGAAGAGCAATGAGACTGAAACCATTTTTCGAACTGACATTGACCGCGGCGATTATTCTCAGTGGGCTGATGACGTTGCCGGCGGCAGCCATCCCCAGCCCCAAACTGGATTTCAAACAAGCAAAAAGAACCTTCGAACAAGGCAATTTCAAAGATGCCTACGAAATGTTCCGCAAAGCGGCTCTGCGACCCGACGAGCCTACGGAACAGGTTTGCGAACAACTGCAATTGGGCACCGCTTGCTTACAGCGTCTCAACCGCGTGTCCGAAATAGACGACTTTCGCGAAGCCGTCGTCGAAGCTCATGCCAACGACTGGCGCGTACTGTGGGCGGCGGCCAGAAACTGCACTTCCATCCCTCACCACGGCACGATCGTTGCCGGGAAGTTCTATCGAGGTAATCGACGCGGCGGCGGTCAGTTCGTAAACGCCTTCGCCCGCGACCGCGTCCGCGCCTTGCAGCTTATGGTCAAGGCCATGCCGATGGCCCTGCGCGACGACAATCGCGGGGAAGTATCCAATTTTTACCAGAGCTTCGCGGGTATGGTTCTAGGCGGGCGGGGATACTCGGAAGCCTGGCGATTGCAGATTCTAACCGAATTGGTCATTCTGCCCGACTACGATCCCGGCTGGGGCCATCAGTATTACGGATCGGGACGCGGCGCGCCGGTCGACGCCGACGGCAAGCCGGTCTTCTATCATGTACCTGAAAGTTTCGACACGGCCAAAAACGACGGCGAGCGCTGGCGCTGGTGTCTCGCACAGACCGAAAAATTCGCCCCATCCAAGCGCAACCAAGTGCGGCTCGATTTCGCCAATTTCTTGTACTCACAGTTCGGCGTACAGACCATGGCCCAAGTCGGCTGGCAGATCGGACGCCAGGGCGACGACGATGATAGCAAAACCGGCACCTTCGCTTTGCACTCGTTGGACGAAAACGAAACCATCTCCCGCCTGGCTACCGGTATCAAACGTTTCAAACTGCCCGACGAATTCAACTACATCAAGATCTACCAGGAAATAGCAGCCGATCGCGATACGCTCTCGTCGCAGGGCGTCTCGGCAATGGGCAATCTGGCGCAAATCTTCGAAAACCGCCGTCAGTATCCCAAGGCGGCCGAATACTGCCGCAAACTCGTGGCCGAACTGCGCGAATTGCATCGCAATAATGAAGCCGAAAATTGGCAAGGGCGTCTCGACCAGATCGTCGACAACTGGGGCCGTTTCGAGCCCATCATGACCCAACCCGCCGGCAAAGGTGCCTCGGTCGAGTTCCGCTTCCGCAACGGTCGCAAGGTCACGTTCACGGCAGAAAAGATCAAGGTGCAGAAACTGCTCGACGATGTCAAGGAATACATCAAATCGCATCCCCGTCATCTCGAACACGAAAAAATCCAGATCGACAACCTTGGGTATCGACTCGTCACCCGCGACGAAACACAATACATCGGCCACCAGGTCGCTTCCTGGGAAGTGGAACTCGAACCGCGCGAAAAACACTTCGACCGCCGCATCACCGTACCCACGCCGCTGACCAAGGCGGGCGCATATCTGCTTACGGCAATAATGGCCGACGGCAACACCAGCAAAATCATCATCTGGATCAACGACGCGGCCATCGTCGAGAAGCCGCTGGTCGGAAAAAATCTATACTTCCTGGCCGATTCGCGCAGCGGCACACCAATCCCCAAAGCCAACATCGAATTCTTCGGCTTCAAGATGCAGCACCGTCGCAACAACATCTACGAAATCAACGTCCAGAACTTCGCCGAACACACCGACGAAAACGGGCAGGTTACGACCGATGCCCAACAGCAGCCGCGTGAATACCGCTGGCTGATAACGGCCCGGGGACCCAAAGGCCGCTTCGCATACCTGGGCTTTTCCAACGTCTGGTACGGCCGATACTACGACCTCGAATATAAAGCCACTAAGGTCTACACCATCACCGACCGCCCCGTCTATCGGCCCAAGCAAAAGGTGCAATACAAGTTCTGGATCCGCCACGCACAATACGACCAGGCCGATGTGTCGCACTTCGCCGACAAAACCTTCACCGTAGAAATCTTCAATCCCAAGAACGAACGCATCGTGAATAAGCAAGTCACCACCGACGCATACGGCGGCATCGAGGGCGAACTGGAATTGCCCGAAGACGCGATTCTGGGCGTGTATCGCTTGAACATCAAACGGCCGCCGGGCGCACGATTTCAGGGTCCCAGCGGCGGTACATTCCGCGTCGAGGAATATAAAAAACCGGAATTCGAAGTTACCGTCGAAGCGCCCACCGAACCCGTTGCCCTGGGCGAAACCATCACGGCCACGATCCAGGCAAAATACTACTTCGGTTCGCCCGTCACCGACGCCAAGGTTAAATACAAGGTAATGCGCACACCCAAATCGTCCGACTGGTTTCCCATCGGGCCTTGGGACTGGCTCTACGGGCCGGGCTATTGGTGGTTCGGCTACGACTACGACTGGTTCCCCGGCTGGCGGAATTGGGGTTGTCTGCGCCCCATGCCGAGTTGGTGGCACCAGCCGCACTACCCGCCCGAGTTGGTTGCCGAACGCGAGGTTCAAATCGGCTCCGATGGTACCTTTAAGGTCGAGATTGACACGGCCCCGGCCAAAGCCATGCACCCCGACCAGGATCACAGCTACACCATAACCGCAGAAGTTACTGACCTCTCGCGTCGCACCATCGTGGGAACCGGCAACGTGCTGGTTGCTCGCAAACCGTTCAAAGTCTACGCCTGGCTCAACCGCGGCTACTACCGCGTGGGCGACGAGATGCGCGCCGACTTCGCCGCCCGTCGCTTGGACGGCAAACCCGTCGCGGGCGAGGGCCGGGTCACCTTGATGCGCGTGACATATCCGGGCGGCAAACTCACCGAAACGCCCGTACAAAATTGGTCGCTCGCTACCGACGCCGAGGGCAAGGCAATGCTGAAGCTAACCGCCGGCGAGCCCGGCCAGTATCGGCTTTCCTACAAAGTCACCGACGCCAAGAAACACACGATCGAGGGTGGATACGTTTTCACCATCATCGGGCAGGGATTCACCAGCGGCGATTTCCGCTTCAATAATATCGAACTCGTGCCCGACAAACGGGATTACAAGCCGGGCGACAAGGTCAAACTGCAAATCAACACCAACCGCAAAGACTCGACCGTTCTGCTATTCCTGCGCCCATCCAACGGCGTCTATCTGCCGCCGCAGATGATCCATATCGACGGCAAGAGCACGACGCGCCAAATCACTGTCGCCAAGAAGGACATGCCCAACTTCTTCGTCGAAGCCGTCACCGTTGCCGATGGAAAGGTCTATCGCGAGACCAAGGAAATCTGCGTGCCGCCCGAGAAACGAGTGCTCTCGGTCGACGTCAAACCGTCCTCCGAAACCTACAAGCCGGGTGAAAAGGCAACCGTCGACGTCAAGCTCACCGACTTTAACGGCAAACCTTTTGTGGGCTCGACCGTGATCGCTATCTACGATAAATCCGTCGAGTACATCTCGGGTGGTTCCAACGTCCCGGAAATCAAGGAATTTTTCTGGAAATGGCGCCGCTCGCATCATCCACGAGGTAACAACAACCTTACCCGCTCCGGGCACAACCTGGTGTTGCCCAACAAGCCCGGCATGCGCGATCTGGGTGTCTTCGGCGCCAGCGTGGCCGATGAAGCCAAAGGCGAAGGTGAAGTGCAATTTGGTCTAGAACTTTCCGACGGCATCTCACGTGGGATGGGCATGGAAGGCGGCATGGGCGGATACATGGGACCGCTCAGGGCTATGTCCAAAGGCGCCGCTCCGCGTCCCATGGCAGCGCCTCCGATGGAGGCCGCGGCCGGAATGGCCATGGAAGCCAGTAAGAAAATGGGACCCGGTATGGGAATGTCCATGGACGCAGCAGCCCCCGCAGCAAACGGCGCAGCCGCGATGGTGCAACCCACATTGCGCACAAGATTCGCCGACACGGCACTCTGGGTGGGCGCTTTGACGACCAAAGACGACGGCACCGCGCAGGTCAAACTCGACATGCCCGAGAATCTGACCACCTGGCGGATCAAGGTCTGGGGCATGGGCCAAGGTACCCGCGTGGGCCAAGGTCAAACCGACGTGGTCACCCGCAAGGATCTCATCCTCCGCATGGAGATCCCACGGTTCCTCGTCCAAACCGACGAGGTCGTTTTCTCAGCCGTCGTGCACAACTACCTGAAAACCGACAAACGCGTACAAGTCTTCCTCGAAACCGAAGAGCCGTGCCTGGTGCCCATCGACAGCCACAAACGCATCAAATTCCCGGGCACCAAAACCGCCGGCGCCAAGATCGGGCGCGATGTAAAAATTGAGGCCAATGGCGAAGCTCGCGTCGACTGGCGCGTCAAGGCCGTTGAAGAAGGCGAGGCGGTGATCCGCATGTCGGCACTCACCGACGAAGAATCCGACGCCATGGAAATGCGCATCCCCTGCTACGTGCACGGCATGCTCAAGACGGTTGCCCACTCGGGCTCGATTCGTGGCGATAAGCTAGGCGACCGCTTCACGATCGATGTGCCCGCCGACCGCCGTCCGGCCCAATCACGGCTCGAAATCCGTTACTCGCCCACGCTGGCCGGGGCCATGGTCGACGTCCTGCCCTACCTGGTCGACTATCCCTACGGCTGCACCGAGCAGACATTGAACCGCTTCCTGCCCACCGTCATTACGCAAAAAATACTGCTCGACATGGGCGTCAGTCTGGAAGAGATCGCCAAGAAGCGAACCAACCTCAATGCCCAGGAAATCGGCGACGACCAAAAAAGAGCCGAAGGCTGGAAACGATACAAGCGCAATCCCGTCTTCAGCCAGGCCGAAACGCAAAAGATGGTCAAGGCCGGTGTTAAACGGCTCACCG
>JAFGTN010000563.1 GCA_016934075.1 Pirellulales bacterium | reverse complement strand
TGACTGCGGCTCTACTGTCACTACTTCCACTTTCCGTTGACGGACAATCGACTACGAAGCCAACGAAAGCCTTACTACCCTTGAAGGCTTCAACGCTTGACGATAGCGTGCCCGAACAACGTATCGAGCAGCTTGCCCAAATATACCGCACCCACGTGTATCATGCATTCCGTACGGACCGCGAACGATACGACCAACGTAGAGACGCATGGCACCAGACGCTCGCCGCATGGATCGCCGCCGGCAAACCCGCCGATCAACGCGATGTACTGAACAACTGGTTGGAGCAAGCAACCATAGCGGTCAGACAATCGCCACCCGGCCCCATCCCGCCTCTTCCTGTGTTCGGTGACAAAGCCACAACAAAAACCATCGAGCAAATCCCAAAACCAATGGAAACAACTCCGGCGAACAAACCTCCGGTTCAACAGCCCGTTGCTCAAAAACCAGCGTCTGAAAAACCATCACCCAAAAAGCCTACAGATGCAAAGCCACCCGTTGAAAAACAGCAGGATACAAAAAATCCTGTTGTGCAGAAACCTGCCGAACAGAAACTCGATCCACAAAAAATGATTGTGCAACAACTGATCGTGCAAAAGCTGATCGTGCAACAGCCGATCGTACAACAATCCGCAGCTCCACAGCCCGTGGCTCCGCAACCAGTGGCTCCGCAACCAGTGGCGCCGCAACCAGTGGCTCCACAGCCCGTGGCTCCACAACCCGTTGCTCCACAACCGATCGCTCAACAGCCGGTTGTACAAAAACCAGCCTCGCCGGGTATCAAGCCACCGACCAATGCGGCTACTTCCCCCAGAACCTCACAATACACCACCAGAACACAGCCACGGCATCAATATCAGCAGACACTCAAACCCGAACCGGTACAAAGTCAAACGCCAACCTCAAGGCAGGCGACAAGGACACCTAATCTTCCATCAGCCGGTAATACTACTCCCCCGATTCCTTCACAAGCCAGGAGCCCGAATCGAATCGCACCTAGAGTCACACCTCCGCAGCGCACTACGTACCCACGTTTATCTGTACCGTCGTCGCGACACATTGCTTCACGCACAAAACCTACATCTCCACAAACCACGACCGATCCGCGTTCATGGCGTTCGTCCTGGCGTTTACCACAGCGAACCAAGACACCGCACACAACCGCGATACAACCAAGCTCGAATTCACAAAAGCCTTCGGGCGACCAAGCGTCCGACATTCCCGTCCTGCCGGGCCTTGATACCAAAAATTTCACCAGCGTGAAGAAAGCCGATACTACCAGCAAGCCCCAAGTCACCAGCACCCCCAAAGTCACGCCTAAAACCGACACTGCCAACAAAGTTCCGATAGTGTCATTGGGCCCTATCGATGATATCAAAGGCGAGGGTGAAGACGCGGAAGTTAACCTGATCGAACTTGCCGCCAGGATAGCAGGTACCAACATGGCTTTGCGCGGCATCGAAGCACAACTGAAGGAATCTCACAGATGGGATGTCCGACAATTGACTCCCATGGTTAATTCGCTCAAGCAAATATGTGACCGGCGAAACGATCTTACACTTTTCCGCAAATTGCTGGACGAAAACGACCGCGGCCTGGTCGGCGAACTCGATTCGCCGCATGATGCCATCTCGAAGTGCAGCGAGCGAATCGCCGAAGTTCGTGCCCAAATCGAAAGCCATACTTCACTCATCCGCTCCAAACACCGTCAAGAAGAATTGGGCAAACTTGACGCACTATCACGTGAACTGGCAAAGCTGGTGTCAAGTTCCTAGAGCAAGCCGGAAAAAAACACCATTCCGGTTCCATCGATCGGTCAGTGAACCGCCGACCTGGAAAACACGTTGATAACTACCACGCGTATTAGTTAATACTTAACCGTCTTCACTGCGTTCCGAAAGTGGGCGGGTTTTATCCTCGGACTTTCGGTATTCGGCATATCGGTCTGGGATGCTTCTGAATTGGGCAAGAAGTGTTCGACACCATCGGTTTTGGCAATCACCGTGATGTTGTTCTCGGTTACCATGAATCCCCGCTGGCGGTCGAGGGCCGAGTCGAAACCAATCTCGAAACCGGCCGGAATGCTGACGCCCTTGTCGATGATGGCGCGTCGGATCTTTGCATGGCGTCCCACATCGACACCTTCGAAAACTATGGAATCCTCGATCGTGGCAAAACTGTTCACACGCGTATTGCAGCCGATGATGGATCGCTCGACACGGCCGCCGGAAACTATCGTACCCGGGCAGACAATGCTGTCCAAAGCATACCCGCGACGATCCTCGGCGGCAAATACGAATTTCGGCGGCGGACACTGAGGCTGAAACGTCCGCAGGGGCCACTGACCGTCGTAGATATTTAGTTGGGGATCTACGGAAATCAGGTCCATGTTGGCTTCGTAATATGCGTCCAGAGTACCCACATCGCGCCAATAGGCGTTATCCTTGCGGTTCTCATCCTTGAATGGATGGGCAAAAATACGATTAGTTTGGAGAATCGAGGGGATAATATCTCCGCCGAAATCGTGCCCGCTGCCGGTTTTGGTGGCGTCGCGGCAAAGATGCTCAAACAGGAAGCGGGTATTGAAAACATAAATGCCCATCGAAGCCATACAATATCCCTCGTTACCGGGAATCGGCGCCGGCACGTCGGGCTTTTCCTGGAAACCGATCACGCGGCTTTCGGTGTTTGTTTGCATCACGCCGAAACGGTTGCGTGCTTCGTCCAGGGGAACGGTCAAAACACCGATGGTCAAATCGGCGTTGTTTTCGATATGCCGGCGGACCATTTTCTCGTAATTCATCTTGTAGATGTGGTCGCCGGCCAGAATCACCGTGTAACGAGGATCGTACTTCTCCATCGTATAGATGTTCTGGTATACGGCGTCGGCCGTGCCGCGATACCAGTGTTCATCGATCCGCTGTTGGGGAGGAGCGACATCGATAAACTCACCCAGTTCACGACAGAAATAGTTCTGCCAACCCATATTGATGTGCCGCGAAAGGCTGGCCGCCTTGTACTGCGTGAGCACGAGGATCTGTCGCAAGCCGCTGTTGAGACAGTTCGAAAGCGTGAAATCGATTATGCGATATCCACCACCGAAAGGAACGGCCGGTTTTGCACGGTCGCGGGTTAACGGTTCCAAGCGGGAACCTTTACCGCCGGCAAGGACGACTGCCATTACATCTTTCATGACCGGTTCCTTCTCCATCCGGATTTGGTCAGTTGCAAACTTCTTGTCGTGATTTTCGATTTCCTGGCCGCTGACACCTGATCCGTTTTTGCCCAAACCGCATTCGATCCGGATGCGGTTCGCCAAAAAAGAACGACCATTGGCTATTCTATCGGTTAACAGGTAAGATCTAAAGAGTATATGGCGGCCGAAACGAGGACGTATTGAATACTGACGCCCGATCGTTCCTGTATTACGTATATTGCCCCGATGTCATGGACTGGCGATTATGGTGGTGATGCGGATACACATGGTTGAGCCGAAAACCTATCTTGAATTATAACAAACGGATAAAACCCTGCCAGCGTTATATAAATATACCCGTCGATCGAACTACTGGCTTTCGGGGCCCCCCGATCGGATTCTGAGAAAATACACCAGCGCCAAAAAATCATATACCGCATGGGCCGTAATCGGAGCCAGCAGGTTCCCGGTCGCCAACCAAAGCCCACCCAAAAACAACCCGATCAAGCAGGCCACTACCGCGTATGTCGGTGTGATAGCATGCAAAAGTCCGAATATTAGCGAAGCCACTCCCAATCCCACCCAAACGCCTACCTGCTCACCTGCCCACCCGGCGACCAGCGGCTGCAAAAATCCGCGAAAAAGCATCTCCTCGCCTAGTCCCGCCAGCAACGAAACGGCCGCCAGATCGGCAAAGCTACAGCTTCCCAGCATCGGTCCGATGATTTCCTCGACCGTCCGTGTAAGCTTATCCAACGGCCCCCAGGGGATAACCACACAAACCCAAAGCAGCCCAAAAAGCGGAACCGTTGCAGCCAGCCCCCATCCAATGGCTGGTAGGCTCGACGCCGGTTCCAAGTTAAAAGTCTCGGTGGGCATGACGCCGAACGCCCAACCCAAAACAACCGCAATGATAGCCAACGATCCCTCGAAGGCGGCTGCCATAGAGGCGGCGTTGGCGGAAGGAATGCCGTTGGTGTTGTTTTCTTCCATTGATTTCGTTCCCTTGTACCGAGCGACAGTATAGCTGGTAGCCCCGGTTCTTGAACCAGGGTTACCCGTTGTCTGACACAACGCGTAACCCTGATTTTTAGCAGGGTGTTATCTAGTACCCGCGGGGGTTCCTTGACGATTTGCATCCCTACGTATAGATTGGCGCATTTCATTTTCACAAAATGAGTCGACCAGGTAGACAGTTAGGGCCGGGTAACCGTGGATCACTAGAGTACTAAGCGCGAAACGCAAACGAAGGGGGCGCTACGCCAGCCCTCTGTTCTCCCTTCACTTGCGTTTCGCGCTTAGTGTGGTTTATCACGCCAGTTAGCGTGTCTACAGTACGGTTTGCGAGTTTCAGACATATAGAACAATTCTTGTAACATTCCATATAAGGAACGAGTTTAATGGCTAAGTATGTTTATAATTTTGGCACTACCGGCACCGATGGCGACGCCACGATGCGAAATCTACTTGGCGGCAAGGGCGCCAACCTGGCCGAGATGGCCAACATGAAGCTCCCGGTTCCCGCCGGTTTCACCATCACCACCGAGTGCTGTGTCGAGTTCCTGGCCGAGGGCGGAAAGTTTCCCGCCGGCCTGGATGAAGAAATCGCTTCGGCTTTGAAAAAGACCGAAAAAGCCATGGGCATGAAATACGGCGACGCCGAAAACCCGCTGTTGCTTTCAAGCCGTAGCGGCGCCCGCCAGTCGATGCCGGGCATGATGGAGACGGTTTTGAACGTCGGCCTCTGCACGGCCACGATTCCCGGCTTGATTAAAAAGTCGGGCTCAGATCGTTTTGTCTACGACGCCTATCGACGCCTGATCACGATGTACTCCGACGTTGTCATGGAAAAGGCCGAAGATATCGAGCCCGCAGAAGGCCAAGGCATCCGCGTGCAGCTCGAGAAACTGATGCACGCCGTCAAAGTAGCCAAGGGCTACAAGTCGGACACCGACCTCAAGGCCGACGACCTGAAGGCTCTATGCGAACAGTACAAGGCCAAGGTCAAAGAGGTCCTGGGACGCGAGTTCCCCGATGATGCCATGGAGCAACTCACCGGTGCCATCAAGGCCGTTTTCAAAAGCTGGAACGGCAAGCGTGCCGTGGCCTATCGTCGCATCGAAGGCCTGGACGACAACTGGGGCACAGCCGTCAACGTGCAAAGCATGGTCTTCGGCAACATGGGTGACACATCGGCCACGGGCGTGGCCTTCAGCCGCAACCCGGCCACGGGCGAGAACAAGTTCTACGGCGAATGGCTCATCAACGCCCAGGGCGAAGACGTGGTGGCCGGCATCCGCACGCCCAACCCCTTGAACGAGGAAACCAAGAATGAGCAAAACCAGCACTTGCCGTCGCTCGAGAAGGAATGGCCCAAGTTGTACAAAGAACTCGTCGAGATCCGTAACCATCTTGAAAAGCATTATACAGACATGCAAGACATAGAGTTCACGATACAGGACGGCGCGCTCTACATGCTGCAATGCCGCAACGGAAAGCGAACCGGTACGGCCGCTTTGAATATGGCCATGGAAATGCTCGACGAAGGTCTGATCGACGAGAAGACGGCCGTGACGCGGGTTGAACCGGCCCAGTTGGACGAGCTACTGCACCCGATCATCGACCCCGAAGCCGAGAAGAGCTGCGAGCCTTTCGTCAAGGGTCTGCCCGCAGGTCCCGGCGGAGCCAGCGGCGAGATCGCCTTCACCTCGGCCGAAGCCGTGGCCGCGCAACAAGCCGGTAAGGACTGCATCCTCGTGCGTGAAGAAACCAACCCCGAAGACGTCGAAGGCATGCGAGCGGCCGATGGTATCCTCACGGCCCGTGGCGGCATGACCAGCCACGCGGC
>JAFGTN010000562.1 GCA_016934075.1 Pirellulales bacterium | reverse complement strand
GCTCGCCCAGGGCCGTGCCCAACACGGCCACCGCGTTCTCGAAGCCGTACTGGTGGGCCATAATGACGTCCGTGTAGCCCTCCATCACCAGAGCCGTATCGTCGAACTTCTTATGTATATACTGACGGGCAATATCCAAGCCGTAGAGCAGGTTGCTCTTCGAAAACAGCGGCGTGTCGGTCGAGTTGTAATACTTGGCCGATTTCTCATCGGCAAACTCCGGCAACACGCGCCCGCCCAGCCCCACTGGCCGGTTTTGCGTATCGCGGATAGAGAACAGAACACGTCCCCGGAAGCGATCGTATGTGCCGCCACCCTCACGACGCCCCAGCAGGCCCACAGCCTCGAGCACCTTTGCCCGCGGCGAATTCGGATCAGTCTGGCCCGGTTCCGCCTGTGATAGTATCCACTCCCAGCGATCGGGAGCGAAACCGATATGGAATTTCTCGATACTCTCGTCCGTGATACACCTCTCGGCCAGGTAACGCCGTGCCGCTTCGGCGTCTGGCGACTCCAGCAGATACTTGTGATACAACGATTCGGCCCAGGCCATGGCCTTGTATAACGTTTGCTTGTCGCCAGCCGCTTCGGGTGTGCCCGGCCGCGGTGCCTGTCGGGCTTGTAATTCAATACCCGCGCGCTCAGCCAGTATTTCCAACGCTTCGCGGAAAGAAACGCCTTCCATCTGCATGATGAAGCTGAAGACGTCGCCGCCGATGTCGCAAACCCAACACTTAAAAGACTGCCGCTCGGGATTAACCTGAAGGCTGGGTCGGCTATCGTCATGCCAGGGGCATAATCCGACATAGCCGCGACCTTGGCGTCGCAATTGAATGTAATGGCCCACGAGATCGACGATGTCTACCGCCTGGCGGACTTGTTCCTTAACGTCCAAAGATCCAGACGACACCGTTGTCTCCCGTGCGGCAGGATGCGTGACTTCCATTCCACGTCCAAAACACAGGTTGGCAACTCCATTTGCCTGGCCGCCGGCCCAAAATAAGCTACGGCCATCTCCGCTCTCACGGCGGATCGAGAATTATAGCCCAGGCCGCAAATTCCAACAATCCCGTCGAGAGAGGGGGAAGGCAATACTCAATTTCTAATGATCAATGTTCAATGATCAATGACTAATGGAATATGCAAATAAACACTAATCCGAAGCGCAAGCGAAGGGAACTCAACGTATTGTTCGCCAATTTGCTTGGATGACTCACTTCACAACCGGAATATCCTTGTCTTCCTCACTCATCTCCAGTTTCTCCAATTTCACTAAGCTTACTGTGCCCACGGCTCAATTGCTCATAGCCCACTGCCTATAGCTCTTAGTTCTCAGCTCTAATCCTCAAAATAGTGAGAATTACTACATTTGGATCAACCCGCACATCCGTAATATCCGAAATAATCGATACAGCCGCTATCGAAGCGGGACGTTTAGGGTCGCGCTTCCATTGGCTTGCTCGGGGGGGACGCTATGCGGGCGGCCTTCGGTCCAAAGGATCGATTGCCAAATCACGCCCGTCACGCGGCCACATATTGTGCAAGTTCGCTGCTGAGATGGACTTTGAAAGGCGGCCCGGCCGCCAAGCCGCAAAAGGAGTACCAGAAATGGTCATCAAACTACGCTCGACAATTTGTCTGTTGCTGTTTGGGCTGATCGCCTGCCCACAAATATCCGCCGAAGAAGAGGGATTCCTCTTCCAAAGTCAACAAGAAGACACGGGCACCGCCACGGCCGACTATTACCGTGACGTCATCCCGTATGTCCAACAGGCACAACTTCCCACTCTGCCGACGGACATCGATGCCAAACCACCGGCCAAGCCCAAAGCCGCTGAAACGCCCAAACCCCAAACGCCAAAGCCCAAAGCGGCAAAGGCCCCTGAACCTGAAGCAAAACCGGCACCCAAAGCAACCCCAGCACCTAAAACCACACCCGCACCACCGGCCGCCGCTAAACCCAAACCGGCCGCGACTGCACCGGCTCCGCCGGCAGCAGTTAAACCAGCGCCAGCCAAGGCCAAGCCTGCTCAACCGGCGCCCGCCAAAACAGCACCGGCCAAACCGATACAACCCAGTAAGAAAATCCTGACCGAGACTGCCATCGACTATGGCTGCAATGTGAATGACGAATGCTGTGGAACATGTTGCAACCAGCCAAGCTGCTGCGACCCGGTCTGCAGCGGTGGATGCAACACGCTTGGCTACGACTGCTACGACGACCACGATTTCTTCCGCAGCGGAAACTTCTATATCCGCGGTTGGATCGACCAGGGTGTGACGTTCAATTCAAAGAGCCCGAAGGATCGCTTAAACGGACCGACTGGATACAACTGGCGCTCGAACGAATACCTTATGAACCAACTATATACTGTCATAGGTCGAGATGTTACGGCCAATGGCTGTTGCTGGGATGCAGGCGGTCGCGTAGATGCATTATATGGCACGGATTACATCTATACTCAAGCGACTGGACTTGAAACCAGAAAAATTGGAAATTCCGAGCGGTGGAATACGCATGCGCCGAGTGGTCTACCTGCCACATACGGCTTCTCCTTGCCTCAACTCTACGCCGAATTCGCGGTTCCCTTCGCGCAGGGCACAACGTTCAAGTTCGGGCATTTCTATTCGCTGGTCGGCTACGAATCGCCCATGGCACCACAGAACTTCTTCTATTCGCACTCATACGCCCGGGTATATGGCGAACCGACGACCGAAACCGGCATGTTGGCAAGCAGCAAGATATCGCCCAACATCGTGGTCCACGGCGGTTTCTCGCAAGGTTGGAACATCTGGGAAAGCCCCATCCAGGCCTTGTCGTTCATCGGCGGGATTTGCTGGACCAGTTACGATGATCGAACTTCGGTGGGCTTCGCAATCGACACGGGGCAATATCCCACAGATGCTCGTTCGATCCCAGCAATAGGTGACGACCGCACCGTAGGCAGCCTGGTCATATCGCAACAGTTCGGCTGCCGTTGGACATACATTTTCCAATACGATTTCGGCAGTCAACAAAACGCCTGGGGAAACATTCAGGATCAACCACAAACCGCCAATTGGTACGGAATTAACAATTATCTGTTCTACTCTCTCAGCGATACACTCTCGGCCGGAATGCGGGTGGAATGGTTCTGCGACGCCGATAGATATATAGTTTTTGAGGCGGCAGGCAATCCGGCTTTCACCGGCAAAAATTATTGCGAACTGACTCTGGGCCTCAATTGGCAACCTAACAATTGCATGATAATTCGTCCGGAATTCCGCTGGGATTGGTCGAATGTGGAGGGAGTTCCACCAAATTCATACCACCCCTACAACGACTACAAATCCAGCCATCAATTCCTCTTCGCCACCGACATCATCATCCGCTTCTAGCATCCACGCGTTAGAAGGAAGAGAAGTCGACAAGGGTCGCCGGGGGGGCGGCCCTTGTTGCGTTTTGTGGTGCGGCCATCCTGGTTGCACTGGCAGCCTGTTGAAAAACACAAGTTAGACCTACTAATTCAAACAAAGCCGGTTTGCCGGATTTGTTTGAATTATGGCAAGTACTTACGATAAGGAGACGTAAGTTCCTGATAAAGTAGAGGTTATCACTTCGACTACACAAGCCACACGTGATGTAAAGCAACCGACGCTGCGCGTCGCTTCCTTTCCATATAGGTCTAACTTGTGTTTTTCAACAGGCTGC
>JAFGTN010000561.1 GCA_016934075.1 Pirellulales bacterium | reverse complement strand
GACCAGTGTCCCAAAAAAGAAGCGGGCGCGCTGGGCTGGGGGCCGCCCAAGATTTTAGGAGGATTCTGGCCGCGTGCCGTATTGATTATTTTACTGATGCTGTGCGTAAGCGGCGTGGTGGCTGCCACGTACATTTACCCCTTGCCGTCATTCGTGAAAACTCATGGCACCGAGCCCGCCAAGACGGCTAGCGTGGATCTCACTTTGCAGAACCTGAGCTGCCGCGGCCGGGCCAACCTTTTGTTCTATTTCCTCGAGCGCGACGACATGTACGAACTGCCGGACTACTTCCGCCTCGAAGCCTGGCCCGGCCCCGGCGAAGCGAAGATCCGCGTGTGGTACGACCCGTCGAAGACCGACGATCAAACCATCAAAGCAGCCATCACCGAGCCCTATTTCGAACTCGAATACGGCTGGCGAAAATCGCCGTTTACGATCAAGGGGTATGATGTGCTGGATTTGGAGCTAGATCCGGACGTTCTTTCTCAACCGCATTAGCGCGTCGACGTGTTCTTTTGGTATCAATCCATGCGTGTCGGGCGGGACATTCAAGAGCAGGTTAACGTTTCCGTCGCGACAGGCTTCCAGTTGTTTTGCCAGTGCCGCGTCCGGTCGAGGAGGATCGCCGGGCATCCAGAACCATTGGTGGCCGATGGGATCGCAAACCTCGCCCGGCATATAGTACTGTTTGCCTTCGATCGTATGCCATGGTTGATACTTTTTCTTAGGTGGCAGACCTCGTTCGATGGCGACCAGATCCGACGGCCATGCATAGACGGTGTTGTACTGCGTGTATGAAGGCGTTCCGCTGTTCATCATAATCACCGTTTGCGGCTGCAACTTGGCAATATGATTGTATAGAAACGTACGGTATCCGTGGCCCAACTCGCCGGGGATATCTATCCACATTTCCGCGATGGGCCCGAAATCTTTCAGCAGTTCGGTGACCTGGGCGGTTTGAAACGACTGATAGAGTGACGTGGTGTACGGCCCGAGGTTTTTTTGTGATCGGGGAAAGTGGACATTCTGATCCCATCCGCCACTGACATCCGAGCGGGTCCGGCTCCCGAATCGATTGTGATTGTCCCAGGAGCAGTAGTATAGGCCGGGTAAAACACCCCGTTTCTCGCATGCCTTGCACAACTGTTCGACAACGTTAGTCTTATTTGTACTGTTGGCAACGGTGTAGTCGGTATGCTTGCTGGGCCACAAGCAATGCCCGGCGACGTGTTTGGCCGTCAAGACGACGTATTTCATGCCCGCGTCACGAGCTACCGACACCCACTGGTCCGCATCCAACTTGTCCGGAGCGTACACAGTGGGTTTATGCGAACCGTCGGGGAGTTCTTTCTGCACAAACGTGCTCATGCCAAAGCTGAGGAACATTCCATATTTAAGCGATTCCCATTTTTGCAGTTGTTTGATGCTCAGTCGCTGGCTTCCGGGTGTATTTGGTTCAGCCGCGTTAAGTAGAGATTTCCCGGTGAACAAAGAACCGGACACGGCCAGCGAGGCCGTGGCTAATGCCCGCTTTATAAATTGTCGTCGTGGCAGAATATTGCTTTGCATAACCGTCGCTCCTTGTATGATGATCGTAAATGCAGATGGTCGAAACACCATATACAATGAACTTGTTATTTTGCTAAACCAGTATTGATCAGTTCATCATCCACGGCAACACCGAGGTCGGGCAGGCGGAAATAAGTCGCTTCGCCACCCGGGTCGGCGAACTCGGTTAGCACGATGGCGAGGTCGGGCGGTTGTTGCTGGTTTTTGCCGGGGCTCCAGGCTCTTGCAATGCATTTCAGGCCGTTGGGGCGGATGGTGTCATCTTTTATGGGGCTGCCCAGCGATGAGGGGTCGATAATCACTTGCCGCAGATCCGCTTTTTCCAATACCTTATTCTTCGCGCGGCTTATGCAGAATAGTTGCGGTCCGCGCATCAATGCCGCGAGGCCGGCCTGCTTCTTGCGGCCTTTGATGAAACGCCACTGCATGGGCATATTCAACTCGACTCGGTCTCCCGGCTTCCACTGACGATCGATCGTGAAGAACGAACCGCTGGGAATGTTCTGTTTAACAGACTGGCCGTTTACCGCAACCGTCGCCGCCTTACCGGTCCAACGGGGAATTCGCAGCAGCAGCGGGAATTTTGCGGTTTTTGATGGATCGATATAAATGGTCACCTTGCCCGAAGTGGGATAATCGGTTTCCTGCCGCACTGCCAGCGACAGCCCATCGCCGAGATCGAATTGTGCTTTTGATTGAGTATATAGATTGATCGCCAGCCCACCGTCCCGGCGGTAGTAGATCATCTCGGGCAGTTCTGCCATGATCCGCCTGAAGTTGTTGGGGCAACAGAAGGTGTCTGTACCGAAGTAAACACGCTTGCCTTCAAGAGGCGTAAAGTAGCGTAGCTTACGGCCGTCGGGGGCCTGTGCCGCGAACAGCGCGTTGTAGACCGCCCGTTCCATCATGTCGCCGTATTTCGAATCACCTTCCAGCCACAGCAGTCGGTCCAGCATCCGGATCAGGTAAGCCGTGACACAGCTTTCGCTCACCATGCCGGCAAGTTGCTGCGTGTTGTCCCAACCCTCCTTGAAACTGCACGAACCCGAGGCCAGCAGCCCGTCATGTCGTGTAAGATAGTCGATCACTCCACGCGCTTGTCTGCTGAGTTTCGGGTCGGGGGTTATGTGATTCAACTGCATTTGTGCCACGCACAGACAAATGTGGATATAGACGTGCCGCTCGTCGTCCATGCATTCCAGCCAACCGATTTTCTTTTCCGCATTCCACCCGGGCAATTTGCAGTGTTTGGAATTGGTGCAGAAGTCCAGGTATTTGCGGTCTTTTGTCTGCTCATACATGGTCAACAGTGCGGCTTCCAAACCTGTCGTGACGCCATACATTCTGGCGCGTGTACCGTCCAGACCGGGTATTCGATCCGGTTCGGCCGACCAGCGGGCGATGATGAAATCCAACAGCTTGCGAGCCGATGCGAGCGACGCTTTTTCGCCGAAGTACTTATAATCGTTAGTCAAACCCAATGCCATGTACGACATCTCGTGTATGTCATAAGTGCCCCACACTCGGTTTTTCGGTATAAGTGTGCCGATGTAGCCATCCGGCGTTTGCGTATTGATGACTTCGTCCACGATGTGCTTCTTCAACGCCAGCACGCGAGGATCTTTCGAGTATATCGCGAACCTGACCGCGGCATCGACCGTTTTGCCTAGGCCGATGTAACCTTTCTCGGTAGCTTTAGCTCTGAATGGAGGCAGGAAATCTTTGTCTATATCCAGCTTGAGCAGGTTTTTGTAGATAGTGTTGTCAGTGCGGCGACCGATTTCACCGGCGACTTTGACCTCGCGCATATCGATGGGGATTAGCTGGTCCACCGCGGATATTTTTTCAGAATTGTCGGCGGCAATCGCAACGTTTGATAAGATTATCAACACTGCTAGTTTGCTGAAAATATTCACCTTGTTCTCCTTTTGTTGCTAGTCAATTGCAGCCGCAGTGTTCATAGTAAACGGCTAGCTTGATTATTACCGATAGCCGATGGCCTTGAGTTGGGTATCAAAATCGGCCGGCAGGTCGGCCAAGGGCTTCTTAGCGTCGCGAGCCGCGTACCGAAGCATGTTGCGTAGCAACCGCTCGGCCGCCGGATGTTTTCCAAGGTTTTCGCGAATTTTCAGTGTATTTAGTATAAACCGGCTCTCGCCGAACGAGTACTCGCAGACCATCAAGCCCGAAGAGTAATCTTGCGATGCCTTAATCGCTCCAGAGACGGCTTCGGCGGGCGGACTTTGCCCAGCGAAGACCAGGTCCGGGATGATTTCACGATAGAAAGTGTAATCCATCAGTCCACCCGAAGGCAATCCATCGAAGATCGGATGGCGTTTTGCCCATTCGTCCTTGAGATAGAGCCAGCCCCAGATGGGTTCAAGCCTGCCCTTGTTAACCATAGGCAGCCAGCCGGTAGGTTGGTCCCCTTTCTTAAAAACAGCAGGCGAGAGGAACACTACGGTCGAGCCGCTGGCCATTCGCCGGGCCAGTTCGCGGAAGTCTTCCGGTGTGCCGTGTTTCCCACAAGCCAGAATCACCTCACGCGCGGTTGGCGCCGTTGGTGAAAAGGGGCGGGTGCGTATGCCGTGATCGGCGAGCCATTTGGCCAAGGTTGCATCTTTACCCCAGAGCACGACCTCGGTCTCGACCGGCGGCATTTGGGCCGCATCGTCCACATGAAAGACCGCTGGACCTCCGCCGGCGGCGGCACCTGAATCGAACGTTGCCAAAAAACGGTACTCGCCTGCCGGACCATCGATGGTGATATCTTCCGCAAAATACTTGGTGGCCAGCGGAGCTTCTTTATTGTCATCCCGCTTAGGAATCGTCACGGTTATGGCACGATCTAACAGTGGCGAATTGTTCGGGCCGATAACTTGCAATCGCGCGGGATATTTACCCGGCAACAAGACATTCTCGTTGGCCAAGACGGCTTCGAGGTGGACTTTGGAGCCGCGATACACGTTGGCTGGTTCGGCGAACAGGCACCAACGCAACGGCGCCCAGCCGTCGAAGAGCGCGTCGATGGTGCCGGGCTTGAGCTCGCGGAACAGCGTAGTCAGGCCCTCACCGCACATGACGTGATCGATCGCGCCGGTCAGACTATAACCAACGATGTTCGGATTGGAACGAATGGCGTTGAGCCCCAGCGTGCGCTGCCCGGCCATCTTCTTCAAGCTTGCCATGAAGAAGTCTTCCGGACGGTCGAAGGTATCGGCCAGATGCCACTGTTTCCAGTCGGCAAGGAAACGATTGAGTTTGTCGTTGAAGAATTGGGCGTCTTCGAGCCGCTCGGCTCGACGCTGTTCGAAATGCCGCGTGGCTCGCCACAGGTCGACGGCGCTGCCGATCCCATATTCAGATAGAAAAACGGGCTGCAGGCCCTCGCCAACATGTCGAAGTTGCTGGATGGTGTCGGCTGTCTGCGGAACTCGCGGGTAGATGTGCTGGTCGCTGAGAACGTCCTGCCACTCGAGTGTGCCCGGATTCGACAAACTGCCGACGGTCTTCGACCTCGGTT
>JAFGTN010000560.1 GCA_016934075.1 Pirellulales bacterium | reverse complement strand
GGCGAACAAGACAAATACAAAAAGACGCTTTGGCCGCGGGCTGTTTCCAGCGACGACTGGAGCGATTCTTACGAGAGCATGATCGTGCTCTGGAAGCGTTACCCCTCGGTGGGCGACGGTTTCGCATGGCTGGACTGGGCCACGCATCAGCACATCCATCGCCGCCAGCCGGACAAAAAATACGGGCCCTATACGGGCGGGCATTTCGACGGCAGTACGGGACGTTGCCTGGCCGTGCATGCCATGATGTGCTCGAGAGGCGTGCGGCATGTGCCTTGGCAGGAAAGCGTTTGCGTGGGTGCCGTGCAAAACAGTGGCGAACTGCTACTGGCCGTCAGTTCGAAGTCACCCTATCGCGGCAAACTTTGCTTCGACGGCCCGCGCACACAGTACCCGGCGGCGACAATCGATTGGGCCCGCATCAACGAGATGCCGCAGTGGTTCATCGCGGGTCCGGAAAAAACCTATGTTGTCTCGATCGACGGCAGCAAACCTCGGAGTTTGAAAGGGCGGGAGTTAATCGAGGGATTGGAGGTAGCTATGCAGCCGGGAATTGTGCGGAAAATTTGTGTCAAGCTTGCCGGGGAATGAGGAAGTCATTTAGAATGCCCAATGATCAATGTTCAATGTCTGATACCTGAAAACTGGAAACTGAAAACTGGAAATGCGAATCATGAAAAATACAATGCTTTTTTTGCTGCTTGTGGCGTTTTCGCTTACTCAAGCAGCTTGTGCGAATGATGCCGATTTTCAGTCGCATGTGTATGCTGACAAGGACGGCAACAATCTGCCTTATCGGCTGCTCGTGCCGGCCGGCTATGATAAGGCCAAGGGGCCGTCGCCTTTGTTGATCTTCCTGCATGGGGCAGGGGAGCGGGGAGCGGATAATCGGGCTCAGCTTATACACGGCAAGTCGTTTATGCGTCGGGCGGCGGCCGAGTATGGTTGTATCGTGCTGGTGCCGCAGTGTCCCAGGAATATGACTTGGGCCAGCCGGCATTGGACGGAGACGGACCATGGGCTGGTCAAAGAACCATCACAGCCCATGCGGCTGCTGTTGGCCCTGATCGAAAAGGTTCAAAAACAGTACCGCATCGATCCCGATCGCATCTACGTGACGGGCCTGTCGATGGGCGGGTATGGCACCTGGGAGATGATCCAGCGCGAACCGAAACGTTTCGCCGCGGCGGTTCCCATCTGCGGCGGAGGCGACGAAGCCCGGGCCGAACGAATCAAAGCGGTGCCCATCTGGGCCTTCCACGGCGACAAGGACGGCGCGGTTCCCGTCGCCCGCACGCGCGACATGATCGCGGCCATCAAAAAAGCCGGAGGCAAGCCCAAATACACCGAATACCCCGGCGTGCGCCACATGTCCTGGGTGCCGGCGTTCAAGGACCCGGACCTGCTAAAGTGGATTTGCTCGCAGAAAAGAAAGTAGGGCGCGCCCTCAGCTCATTCCATATTTAGCCATATTAACAATCGTCACGAAGACGACTACCAACGTGCGGCCCAGTGTGGTGGAAACCATACCCCGAAATATTAGGGGGCCGGGTTGAGAGATGGGGGCAAAGGTGGGACAATTATGGTGGAGTCTTGTTTCTCGGGCAAGAAACTTGCTTTTCATTAATACTTGTTGCTGGGTATTTTGGCGACGCCACTTTATAATATAGTGGTTGGAGATGTCGGGATGCCTGGAACACACTCGACATATCCACTCAATCCAACGACCGAGGAAGGATCGAGAATGAGGTATCAAAGACGCACGCTATGGCTATTAGCCGTTGCCGTGCTCCTAGCGACTATATTCGTTGCCAATCCTCCGCGCCCGGCGTTTGCCGCCGAGCCGGCCGAGGATTTCTTGCAAGGGCTTATGGATCGCGGGCTGAACGATATGGCCATGGTCTATATCGAGCAGATGCGGACCAGCCCGCTTTGTCCGCCCGAGTTCAAAAAGATTATCGACTACAAGGCCGGCGTAACCCTGGTCGCCGGTTCGCGTTCGATACGCTCTACCCCGGAACGGGCCAAGCAGCTCGATCTTGCCCGGGGCTATCTGGAAAAATTCCTGGCCGACAATCCCAACCACGACCTGGCCTCCAGCGCCACCACGCAACTGGCCAACGTGCTGGTCGAGCGCGGCCGCATGCTGGTCGACGAGTCGGAGCGTGCCTCGAAAACGCCCGATGAGAAAAAACAGCTCCTCACCGATGCCCGCAAGCTTTACGGCGAGGCCAAAGCGGTTTTCGACAAGGCCGAGAAGCATTACACCGAAATACTCAAAAAATTGCCCACGGGTCTGATCGACCGCAAGAACACCGAGCAGATCGAAGCCCGCGCCAAGGCACGCGGCGATCTGGTACAGTCGCGGCTTTTTCTGGGTACGGTGATTTACGAAACGGCCATGACCTATCCGGCCGACAGCAAGGAACGCAAGGCCCTGCTGGTCGAGGCTGCCGATAAATACAAATCCCTCTACGAAAAATACAGTTCCTGGCTGGGCGGGCTATACGCACGGATGTGGGAAGGTCGCTGCTACAAGGAACTGGGCGACCACAAAAAAGCCTTGCAGATTTTCGACGAGCTTTTGGGCCAGGTCGACGACCCGGCCGCCTTCAGACAGTTGAAGAACAAGGCCCTCATCCTCTCGCTGGAAACTTCGGTGCAACCGGAGGTCAAACAATACAAATCGGCTATCGACAACGCCAGCAAGTGGCTTGAAAGCATCCGCGGCGACGAGGAGACCAGCCCCGACGGCCTGGCCATCAAATATCTTTCCGGCGGCGCCTTTCTGGAATACGC
>JAFGTN010000559.1 GCA_016934075.1 Pirellulales bacterium | reverse complement strand
CTTGTGTTTGCGATCATGCTGGGAATGACGCTTAGCGCGAAGGCCACCGGATGGCTGGCCCCGCTGCCGTTTGTGGTTTGGGCCACGGTTTATCGTGACCGGGCGGCATTGAAAGCTCTTACCCTCGCGCTACCCATCGCACTGGGCGTGTTCGTACTGCTCAATCCTCCGCTGTGGCACGATCCTGTGGGTGGAATAGTCGAGTTTCTGCATCTGAACTTCAATCGCGGGGCGCAGCCGGAATTGAATATCTCGACACAGTTCCTGGGTCGCATGTACAACCTCGATTTTCCTCTGCCATGGTACAACACGATATTCTGGACGGCCATCAGTGTGCCAATTCCGATCGTGTTGTTGGCATGTGTGGGCCTGGCGGTTTCGCTGCGCCATCCCTGTCGCTGGAAAGCGGCCATGCTGCTGATTTTCAATTGGCTCGTGCTGGTCATCGTCAGAGCCATACCGGGCACACCACCGCACGACGGAATCCGGCTATTCCTGCCGAGTTTCGCCTTTCTCGCCGCAATCGCCGGCCTGGGCGCCGCGCGGCTGATCGCAAAAGCCGGCGATATGAAAAGACCTTACGTTCAAGCGGTTGTCGTGGCGTTGATCGCATCGGGATATATCGGCAGCGCGACCAGCGTATATTGGTATTACCCCTGCTGGCTTTCCTACTATAACCTGGCAATCGGCGGATTACGCGGAGCCGCGGACCGAGGGATGGAACCGACATACTATTGGGATGCGATGGATGAGTCCGTAATCGCGTGGCTGCACCAAAACACGCCCGACAACGAAAAAATTCGCTTCGCTGCCGGACCTCGTCATAATCTGCAACTACTCGAAGAGTGGAATATTTTGTGGCGACAATACCTGCCGCAAGCGCCGGGTAAATTCCGCTGGTACGTCTTACAACACCGCCCCAGCGGACTGCAACCACATGACCAATGGTTAATTGCAAATCGGCAACCCGTATTTCGAAAAACTCTCGGCTCGGACGGCTGGTGGGCCTGGAACCGTGATGTACCTTTGGTGGAAGTCTATAAATACTCCGACCACGAGCAAGCACGCCTGGCGACCGGAGGAGGGGCCACCCACTGAAATGCTCGGATTATTCCGATTATTCCGGCCAGAGTATACTGCTTGTTTGACCAGCGAGTGCACATAAACGGGGTAATTCCGCCAACCATAAGCTAAATTTCATATATGGGCAGTGTTAGATAGTTTTACAAGATAGCTTTCGGACGAGCATTCGAGAGAATCCAAACAACAGAGACAAGATATGTCGACGGGAAACATCCGAGTTCTGGTAGTGGACGATTCGGTTGTAATTCGCACCATGATCTGCGATGCGATAGCTGACGAGCCGGGTATGGAAGTGGTCGGCACGGCCGCCGACGGCGAAAAGGCCATCGAAGTCTTTAAACGAGTCAAACCGGATGTGGTTACTCTCGACATCCAGATGCCGAAACTTGACGGGCTGGCTACCCTGGATGCCATGTTAGCCATCCAACCTGTGCCCGCAATCATGGTCAGTTCGCTGACGCAGCTCGGTGGTGACACGACTTTCGAGGCACTCGACCGTGGAGCCATCGATTACGTAGCCAAGCCCGAAAACGGTGCAAAGGCGGCCCAAGTGCTGGGTACCGATCTGATCCATAAGCTCCGCAATGCGGCCGGCACTGATGTATCTCGCATTCTACGTATCCGTAAAGAACGGAAAGAGCGTCGAGCTCAACAGGAACGTCGCAAAGAGCTTGAACAAGTGGTGCCCAAGCAGCACTTTTCGACGATTAATTCAACCCACCTTGCCGATAAATGTATCGCTATCGGAATTTCGACCGGCGGACCGCCGGCCTTGTCCACTTTATTCGAATCACTGCGCCCTCCCATGCCCCCGATTGTGATCGTTCAACACATGCCGGCACAGTTCACCAAACCACTGGCATGGCGGTTGAACTCGATTGCGCAGCTCACCATCAAAGAGGCCGCCAGCGGCGACATCCTCCGCCCCAACCACGTTCTCATCGCGCCCGGCGGTCAGCATTTATACGTACGTAAACATGGCAATATGGCTAAGGTGCTGATCCGCGACGGTGAACCAGTCTCCAGCCACAAGCCATCGGTTGACGTAATGATGAAGAGCGTGGCCGAGGTATTTCCCAACCGATGCCTGGGCGTAATCATGACCGGAATGGGACGTGACGGGGCCGATGGCTGTCGTGCAATCAAGGCCGCCGGTGGTTATACTCTCGGACAGGACGAAACCAGTTCCGACGTCTACGGCATGAACAAAGTGGCCTATGTCGAGGGGAATATCGACCGCCAATTCAGTTTGGATCGGGCTGCCGCGGTGATCTCACAACAGGTTACCCGACTGTGGGAACCAAAACCGGTGGCTTGCGGCACTGTATGAGGCTTGAAGTTTCAGACTACGGACGTCAGACTTCAGGTTCCAGAGGGCAGCAATCAAGCTGAAAACTGAGGTCTGAAGTCTGTTGTCTGTAGTCTGTATTTTGTAGTCTGATATCCGCAGTCTGCCCCTCCCGAATCCCCCCAAAAACCATCGGAAACGGGAAAAATCTCGGTCCAGGGAAAAATTCTGTCAGTTTTTCCCGCGAAAACCGTCTAACATAGTGGCATGGACGAAACTACCGCTTGATGAAGTAATGCACAAACGCGAGTTCGCCGCCGACAGGCTGGCAGAGTTGGAGTCGCAATGCTCGCACATGCAAGTTCCTCGCGTAAAAATCATTCAGCCCGGGGAACTTCTGAAGAAGTAGCGAAACGCCGCAACCGAAGATAATATCCCCCTTCGATCCGGCGGAATCGGTCATGACATATTCGGGCCGATCCGCCGGTCACTTTTTCTTGCGCAGCGAAAATCTGTTAGCCCCGTCGCCTGCGACGGGAAAGGGAGTGTCGGAAAATCCAGGATTTCTACCAACCGGTCGCAGGCGACCAGGCTAACAAGGCCCAATCTAATCAACAGAAATCAATTAGGACTGGACTTTTACATTGTCTTGACTGACACTAATCCATTGACAGATAACAAGTTAACATCTCTGCGGCGTTTAGATATAATTTGCCGGCTGCG
>JAFGTN010000558.1 GCA_016934075.1 Pirellulales bacterium | reverse complement strand
AGGATCTCGCGGAAAGCCGGCGGATGGTCCTGCTCTATACGACCGAGGCCGCCAACACGGGCATGGTGGTGACGCCCGACCGCACGAAGATGTTCGACGGCGGCACGTTGCCGGTGTTGATGAAGGTCGGGCGTCTGGACGCGACGTTACAGAACGCCCACGGAAAGAACATGGCCCTTTATGCGCTTGGCCTCAATGGTGAGCGTCGGGAACGTTTGCCGCTTGCCTGGGAAGATGGTCGGCTCAAAATCCATCTCGACACCGCGAGTCTGAAGCATGGCCCAACCCCGTTCTTCGAGCTCACCGTAGACTGAGCATGGAGCGGGGTGCGTCGAGGAAGCTCATAATGGTTTGTTCGTTATCCAAAACTTGTACGCCCGTGGCTTGCAAGTCTTTAATCGCTTGGTCAACGTCGCTGGGGTTCAGGTTATCACCGCGGCAGCCGTCTTTTATTACGATTGTCTCAAAGCCAAGATCGACTGCCTCCATGGCTGTGAATTTTTCACAGTAGTCGGTGCCTTTGCCTGGAATTCACAGTGCCGTCAGTGAACCGCGTGCGTCAATGTGTATTTATGAAACTATGTCAAGTGGCTATTTGCAATAATTGCCGGGGGACTTGCCGCACTTGAGAGCGTGAAGGATAATGAGAGCACCACCTGCCCGTATGATTCCTCCCCTAAACCTCCAACCGAAGAACATATCCCATGTCTAGCCGCACCGCTCCGTTCCTGTTTCTTTTACTGTTCTCAGTTCCAATGCTTCTAGCCGACACAGCCGAGGCGAAACCTGGAGCAACTATCTTTGTCGCTCCCAGCGGCAACGATGCCTGGTCGGGAACGCCGGCCGAAGCGAACGCCGCCAAGACCGACGGCCCACTGGCCACGCTGGAACATGCCCGCGATAAGATTCGGGCCATGAAAAAGGCAGGGCCTCTTCCGGCGGGCGGCGTCGAGGTTGTGATCCGCGGCGGCATGTATCCGCTTGCCAAGACGTTACAGCTCGACGAGCAGGATTCCGGCACGGCCGAGTCGCCTGTCATCTATCGCGCGGCCGATGGCGAGAAAGTCCAAGTAATCGGCGGCCGGCCCATCACGGGATTCACGCCGCACCGCGGCGCCATCCTCAAGGCCGACGTGTCGGGGCAGGGATTCAAAGGCGTCTACTTTCGCCAATTGTTCTTCGACGGCCGCCGTCAGCACCTGGCCCGCTGGCCGAACTTCGATCCGCAGAATCCCTATGGTGGTGGTTGGGCCTATGCCGACGGGCAGCCGATCAGCATGTATCAGGGCGTTCCCGACGAAAGCCGCCGCACGCTGCATTACAAGAAGCAGGACGCGCGGGACTGGAGCCGGCCCGAAGACGGCCAGGTGTTCGTCTTCCCGCGTTACAATTGGTGGAACAATATCGTACCGATCGCCTCGATAGATCGCGATAAACGCCTGGTCACACTCACCGAAGACGCTTCGTACGCTATTCGGCCCGGGGATCGCTACTACGTGCAGAACATGTTTGAGGAGCTCGACGCGCCGGGCGAGTGGTATCTCGACCGCAACACCGAGACGCTCTACTTCTGGCCGCCGGCCCCCATGGAAGGCAAGACAGTTTATGCGCCGACGCTGCGCACGCTGCTGCAACTCGGCCAAGGCACGCATCATATCACCATTCGCGGCCTGACGCTTGAATGCTGTGAAGGCAATGCCATATACCTCGCCAGGGCCAACGACTGCCTCGTCGCCGGCAACACCATTCGCAACGTGGGCGATTACGGAGGAAGCGGTGTCGTGTTCGACGGCGGACTGCGCAATGGCGCGGTCGGCAACGACATCTACGAGGTCGGAAGCAACGGCGTGGCACTGTTCGGTGGTGACCGCAACACGCTGACACCTGGGGAACACTACGCCGACAATAACTATATCCATCACACGGGCGTGTTCTATAAGCAAGGCGTCGGCGTCGTTACCGACGGCGTCGGCAATCGAGCTACGCACAACCTGATCCACGACTGTCCGCGGTTTGGCATCTGTTTTCGCGGCAATAATCACGTCATCGAGTATAACCACGTACGCCATGTAACGCTGGAAACCTCCGATACCGGCGCTATTTACACGTGCGGCCGCGACTGGGTCGCATCGCGCGGTACTCGTATCGCCTACAACTACTTTCACGACATCCTGGGTTACGGCAAGGACGACAACGGGCGGTGGATTTCGCCCCATTACGCCTGGGGTATCTATCTGGACGACAATACCTGCGGCGTCGATGTGATCGGCAACATTGTGGCCAGGGCCATTCGCGGACTGATCCACCTGCACAACGGCCGCGACACCATCATCGAAAATAACATTCTCATCGACGGCACGCAGCAGCAATTCGAATGCAACGGCTGGACGGAAGCCAGCGGCTGGAAGGGCATGCTGCCGCCCATGGTCGCGGCCTACGAGGCGGTTGTCAATCAGCCGGCCTGGAAAAACATGCGCAATATGGACCTGCATCCGAACAATGCCCTTCTGCCTAACGGCATGATTATGGCCAATAACATCCTGCGACGGAACATCTTCTACTACGGCACTCCGGATGCAAAACTTTTTGGGCTTCGCGATTTCCCCCTAAAAAACAACCAGTCGGATTACAATCTGGCTTATCATTTCGGCAAACCGCTGGAGATAGGCTGCACAGGTTTGACGCGCTCCGGAGAAACATCGCCGGCCGACACACCCGTCGACCAATGGCCAAAGTGGTGGCGGGCAGCCGGACTGGATCGACATTCGATAGTGGCCGATCCGTTGTTCGTCGATCCAGCTAAGGACGACTATCGCCTGCGGCCAGACTCGCCCGCATTGAAACTTGGCTTCCAGCCGATCCCGGTGGATAAGATCGGCCCGTATGCCGATCCGCTTCGCGCCAGTTGGCCGATAGTCGAAGCAGAAGGCGCCCGCGAAAAACCGCTGCAACCATAGCGGTCAATTGACCATTTTCCACCTAAAGGCAGAACTTCAAATGGAACTCAAACATCGTCGCGGCTATTCTGCCGCGGCACTCGATAGCCGGGCATACTTGTGGCGGTACTTTAGCGGTGTGAGCCCCATGTGTTTGCGAAACTGTTGCGTAAAGGCGCTTTGATCACAGAATCCGAATCTCAGGGCGATCTCTGAGATGGAACTTCCGCTGTTGACCAGGGCGTCACTGGCGGCCTGGATTCGGGTTTTCATTAAGAATTCCTGCACGCTCATGCCGAACACATCGCTGAATTTCCGCCGCAGTTGCCGCGGCGAGAGTTGAATCAGTTCGGCCAACTGCTCGACGGTAATCTGCCGCTGGTGGTGAGCACGGATGTATTCGACCACTCGAGTAATCTCGAAAAACGGGGCCAGCGAGCTCTGTTTATCGTCGTAGCTTTGTATCGTACCCATCAGGCCGATAGCGCGTCCACTGCCGTCATGCAACGGCATTTTATTGGTCACGAACCAATCCAAAATACGCTGCTCGTTGTACCAGACTTCGACACGGCCAATCAGTGGGCGACCGGATTCCATCACCTGACGATCATCGCGGATGAAATTGTCGGCCACCTGTGGCGGGAAAAAATCGAAATCGGTGGTTCCGATGATCTCTTCTTCCCGAGAGAATCCCAAACGCCGCACGATGGGACCGCTGGCACAGATCATACGACTTTGCGCATCTTTCACAAAGAAGTAAATGCCCGGCAGATGCTCGAAAAGCTGTCTGAACTGCTGCTGGGTGCCGAGTTTTGCTAAAAATTCAAGCTGGAAAGAGATTTTATCGCTGCGGATATTAGTCTCTGAAGCTTCCGTATCGGTGGGTTTTCGCTTGCTCATGACCGATTTATAACAAAATCCGACCGCTTTACACAAGACTTCCCGCCGTGGATAATGATAATATACGTTTCCCGTGTAGGCCTAATTATTATTTAGTGTGGATCGTTACACTGAACATTGTGTGTACCACCGCATCGCGATTAGACACGGACCAGCCAAACCCACCCTACCTCGAATATTCAAACCGGGGAGCAAGCCATGCAAGAAACTCGCATAAACCGCCGCGGGGCCTTGAAAACCGTCGCTGCCGCCGGACTTCCTTTGCTTGCCGCCGCATCCACCAAAGCGGACGACAAAAAGACGACGAAACCTGATCCAGTGATCGGAATTGCCACCAACGGATTCAACGCCCTGACCAACGCGAAGCTTGCCAAGGAGTTCTCCGCCCAGGGCATCAAAACGGTGCAGTTGTTCCTTTGCCAGAAGGACAGCAACTACTGGCGATACAACAACCGCTCGGATCTGTCGACGTTGACTCCTGATCGTTGCCGCTCGATCGCCAACGACTATCGCTCGGCCGGGGTGGAGATCCACAGTATGGGCGTCTACACCAACTTGATTCACCCCGAGCAGTCGGAGCGAGAGGCCAACCTGGCATACTTCGAAGACATGATGAAGGCCGCCCGCATCATGGGCGTCGACACCCTCATTACCGAAGCCGGACATTATCACCCCAAGGACGATCACAGATATCAATTCCGTGGAAGCGTTTGGCGGCAGATGGTGGCCACCGGCAAACAATTGGGCGCGATGGCCAAACGGCACCAGGTAACGGTGTTGATGGAACCATATTTCGAAGGTTTCTTCAGCAGCGCCAAACGCACGCGGCAGTTCCTCGAAGCCGTCGATTCGCCAAATGTGCGCTGCCTTCTCGATGCGGCCAACCTTCTGGAAAACAACGATCTGGAAGAAATGTTCGCTCAGCTAACGCCCTGGATAGATTGCCTGCACGCCAAGGACCGCAAACTGCACACTGATGTCGGCGTGGCCGCCGGCAAAGGTGATATCGACTATCCCAAGTATGTCTCCCTGGCCGCCAAACACACACCCAAAGCGCCGCTGATGATGGAATACGTCAATCCGGATACCTATAAGGCGGCACTAATCCATCTGCGAAAGGCGATTGCAGATGCCAATGTATAGAAAGCAGATATGTCGAATGCCGAAACCAGAATGAAGAAAGAATTTAGAAGGCACAATGATCAATGTCCAATGATCAATGTTCAAGTCTTATATCTGAAGTCTGGAGTCTGAAGTCTACAAACTGATAACTGATAAATCAAGGATAAAATCATGACCAACAAAACCAGTCGAAGAAATTTCATCGCCAGCACAGCCAGCGCGGCGGCGGGCGTGGCCGTGGCCCGCGGCTATGCATTGGGCGCCGATTCGAAGAACAGCCCCAACGACAAGATCAACGTGGCCCTTATCGGCTGCGGCGCGCGTGGCCGGCAGGTTCTGCCCAGTTTCAAGAATAACAAGGGCGTAAGAATGGTCGCCGCTTGTGATGTCAACTCCAAATACCTGGCCCAGGGTCGCCATCTTCTGGGTGGCGAAAAAATCGCCGCCGAAAAAGACTTCCGCAAAATCATGGATAACAAAGACGTCGACGCAGTGATCATCGCCACGCAGGCACACTGGCACGTATTGCCCATCATCACCGCCTGCAAGGCGGGCAAGGATGTCTACGCCGAGAAACCCATGGGCAACTCGATCGGTGAAGGCAAGTTCGCCATCGAAGCCGCAAAGAAATACAACCGCATCGTACAGGTCGGCACACAGCAACGCAGCCGCAAGCACTATCACGAAGCCGTCAAACTGATCCACGAAGGCAAGTTGGGCAACATTTCCCAGGTCAAGGTCCGCGACTATGAAAACTGGTTCCCCAGCAATGGCTCGCCCGCCGATTGTCCGCCGCCCAAGGAACTCGACTGGGACTTCTACGTGGGCCCTGCACCCATGCGACCTTACAATCCTAACTGCTATTACGGTTACGGTTACGACTGGGTGAAGTTATCCGGCGGCGGGCACCAGGTCGCCTGGGGCGTGCACCACTTCGACGTCGTGCTATGGGCCATGGGAGTAAAGTATCCCAAGAAAGTCTCCGCCATGGGTGGACAATACGCCTTCAAAGACAATCGCGAGTGGCCCAACACGATGAGCGCCATTCTCGAATTCGGGCCCGGCCCCGTGGCAAAAGACGGCTTCATCATGCAATACGACATGCGAATCGGCTGTCGTCGCGAAGCACGCTCGCACGGCAAATGCTTCCTCGGCACTGAAGCATCGATGACGGTCGACCGTAGCCGTTATACGATCGTGCCCGAGACTTTGGGCCGCAAGAAATCCACACCATACGAAGGTCTGGTCAACAAGGGACATGAAGTGCTCGCCAGCGACGATGAATACAAGCACACACAAGTATTCCTAGACAACGTCCGCAACCGCACTCAGCCTTTCGCCAACTGCGAGACGTGCCACCACGCCACGAACCTGGGCCACCTGATGAACATCTCCTGGGAACTGGGCCGTACGATCAACTGGGACGGCGAAAACGACCGGGCCATCGACGACCCCCAAGCCAACAAGCTGGTCAACAAACCATATCGGGCACCGTGGAAGTTGGAAGTCTGAGATAGTTGCAAGTAATACAAAGGGGCCAGGATATTGCCTCTTTTTCCAGGCTGGTACTGGCTCCTTATTCATGCGCACCCATAAAGTAACCTCTATTGCTACTTTGTGCCCGCATCCCAGATGGTGGCAATGATTCGCCGGTAGATGTTGTCCTTCGTGTAAAAGTAATAGAGCGTGACGAGTTTACCGTCAGGGCGCTGAAGCGTGCGCACGTAGCCCATGTCGGGGCCTCCCCCACCGGTTTGCAGCACCAAAGGATCGCTCCATGTATGGCCGCCATCGCCGCTGAATTGTGACCGGATGGCAAACGGCGGTTTGCGATCCCCATATGTAAGGCAAAGCCGCCCGTCTTTAAGGCGGATCAACGAAGGGGGATTCCCTGCACCGACATCTTTAACCGCATCGTTGGCGAATTTCCAGCTCTGGCCGTTGTCGTGTGATTCCCAGAGATCAATCCAGCGATGCCGATCCTCTCCTTTTCCTTCTCGGCGGCGGGTGGCCATCACCAGATCGTTTTCGGAAAGTCGCACCGTGGAGGGCATTATCGAGAATCCATGTGGTTCGGGTCCGACATAGGAAAGGAATTTCCAAGTTAAGCCACCGTCACGCGTTCGTCCGCAGAAGACGCGCCCCTCTTTCTTATTCTGTTTCGAGGCAGTCAGGAAGACGTGGCAATCTTTTGAGCTGTTGACGATGTAGTCCGTTCGCGCCATCACACCCGGCTGGCCGAACAAAGGCAGGAGATAGGGCCCCTTCCAATTGTGCCCGCGATCGTAAGAATAATAGAGACGAGAGATTCCGCCATCGACTTTTTGTAACCGCATCGTCATGCAAAAATTCTCGTGAGCAAAGTCGATCGGCTCGGTGATAGCCACCGGATCGGGTCCGGCCTGTTTGGAACCAGTTTTACCGTGCCGCAAACCATGTCGATTGTTCAACATTCCTCTGTTAGCAGGGTATTCCATCTTCCAGGTTTCCCCGCCGTCGAGGCTGCGAGCGAAAACGTGGTGTTCGGGCTTGTCGCGATCGATGCTATGGAACATTGTCTCCAGATCCTTGTGAATTCCAATGGTGAATCCCACGAGGATTTCATTATCCCAAATCCACATGCCATGATTGGCCGGCCATGCGGCGAACTTCCCTTCCGCACCATAGACTACAATGTGACGATCGACTTTCGCTTCCGCAGCAATGCCGGATTGAACCGCGAAGCCCAGCATGATTAGAGCCAGAAAGATCTTAACAATACGGACAGCATTGACGGCCATACGAAAAAACTCCTGATGTCTTTGAGGATCGGGGGAACCTGAGCATACTCAGCTCGGATGATTCGCCTAACTGGATACAACATGTTTTGTACACTCGAAAACCCACGGACGTAAATCCCGGATGAATCCGATATATCGTGTCACTCAAACAGTCTGATTAGAGTTGCTGCCGGTAGGGCTTGCCGGCCTTGTATTGTTCGAGTCGCAGGCGGATTCGTTCGGCAAGCGCCTTTTGTTCCGGCTTGACCAAATTCAGAGCCTTGGTGGCGGTGTCGACGGCCTGTGGAAATTTGCCGGCTTCGGCATAGGCGGCCGCCAGCGTATCCAGCAATGCAACCACCTTGTGGCCGGTGGCTTGGGAAAGTTTCTCGGCCAATCCAACCGCCCGGGCACCGTCACGAACACCGTCCTCGGGACAGGTTGCCAGAAGCCAAGCCAAATCATTGACCACCGCTATATTATTCGGGTTGATCTGAATGGCCTTTCTCAGGTGGGAGACAGCCTGCTCATATTTTCCTTGTTGGGTCAGGGCTGAGCTAATCTTGTAATGCGCAAGAGCAATCTGGGGATCAATTTCAAGGGTCTTGGAAAAATGTTCTATAGCCTGATCGAACTTCCCTAGTTGGAACAGGGCATTGCCGAGGTTGTAGTGAGTGGTAGCTACATTGGGATCGATTTCCAGGGCCTTTGTGAAATGCTTGATAGCCTGGTCGAATTTCTTTTGTTGGGCCAGGACGGTGCCGAGGCTGACATGCGCGGGACCGTACTCGGAATCGAGTTCAATGGCTTTTATATAATGCTCAATGGCCTCGTCATATTTCCATTTTTGGTGCAAAAGGCTGCCAAGGTTGCAGTGAGCGTCGGGGAGTTTGGGATTGATTTCGAGGGCTTTTCTGAATTGCTCGATGGCCTGGTCAAGAAGCTTCAACTCCGTGAGAGCCTGGCCCATATATAAATGCGCATCTGCCTGTTGCGGTTCAAGATGTAAAGATCCCTTGAGCTTTTCGACCGCCGAACGGGGTTTGCCCTCCTCGAGCAAATCCTTGCCTCGGTTCAAAAGCCGGCGCCAATCGACAACCGGCACGTCGATACTAACCAACTCGTCATATTTGATGTTGGCAAACTCCGGCAGGTTCACCGCCCGGTTGGCCGCGGTGCTGTTGGGGATCAGGATCGCCGGACTGTCCTGTCCCTGCTCATCGATGTGCGTAAGAAACATCTGGGTATACGGAGTGTTGCACTTCGATGAAAATACCATCCAGCGGCCGTTGGGTGAAAAGCTGTGCCAAGAGTTCATCAGCGGGGTATTGCAATGCATCTCCCTCGCCTCACCTCCCGCGGTTGAAACCATCCACAGGCGGCTGTCGGGACGCATAAGCTGCCCGTTACGGCACTTCACCCACACCACCCAACGCCCGTCGGGTGATATCTTGGGAAACGTATTACTCATCCCGTTTTGCGAAGCTCCCACGACCGGTTCGGGCTTTCCGCCGCGCCCGTCGTTAAAAGGAATCCGGTAGAGGTCGTATTGAATCTGGACCTCGTTGGGATCATTTGCATACTTGGGCTTGACGCCGCCGACATAATAATGATCTTTCGCTTTTGCACGAGCAAAAATAAGATACTTTCCATCGGGGCTCCAAGTCGGATCGCATTGAACATACAGGGGATTGTCGGCGCCGGGAAGGGCTTTCATCTGGCCTGTTTTGCGCGAATAATACGCCAGGATACCGCGTGTCGGGTAGAAAACCTGGAGGAATTTGTAGTCCGTGAAATTTTTAATAAAAACAGCTTCGTTGACCGTCGTAACGGCATATTGCCCATCGGGTGAAACCTGCGACATAAAACCGATAGTCTTGTGTCCTTTGGGTTTGTCCTTGAATGAATTCCAGGTAATCACATCCTTATCTTCGATCACCATTTTTTCCTTCACCGGAGCCAGTGAATAAGCGCCTTTGTCACCCGTGGGGCCATCGATGTCCATGCCCAACATCTTTCCATCCGCGGAAAAAGTGTGGCAATTGGCACAACTCGGCATTTCTTTCATGACAATACGACTTTCCGGCTTAGTAAGATCTCGCAGTCGCCAGGAGATGAATCCCAACGCATTCTTGGGCAAGGGCTGAATAACACCGCTGGTATTTTTCGCGGGCATCAGCGGAACGTCTCGATAGAAAATCGGAGCGCCGACAAGGTCTTTAGATAAGGAAATGCTAATCTGACCGGTGGAGAGGGGCTGCTGCTGTTGGTCCTTGCGCAAGCCCATGATTGTAATAGTGGCCCCAGACTGGCCACATTGCTTTTGGATTCGTTTCCATGTTTCCGCATCCGGTGTCCAGCTATGCACGGGGCCGTCAACGGCGTACGGTACATATATCTCATTTGTCTTGGCAATGCACCTCTTGTCGATTTCGCCTTGTGGCGGTGGATCACCCTCACTATGGAACCGCAGGGGTTCGCTGCCATTTTTGCCGGAAATGTCTATCGCCCAGTAGTTCGCCTTCGAATCTTTATCGCGCCAGAGAAACGTGGGCGCTACAAAATCCGGAGGAAAAATCGAGCCGTCGAGAGGATATATGACATCGAGAGAAACGGGGCTGCCTTCGTTCGCAGAACCAGCTATCTCAAGTGAAGCCGCACTATCTTCGTCGGCTGGCCGTGTATCCTCTCCCTTGCGAGACTGACTACCACATCCACAAATCACGACAAACAACACGATGACCGCAATCTTCGACAAGATGACCTTTATTCTGTGCAACGGCAGGACTCCTTCTATGTGAATATGGCTTCCTACTTGGGAATTAGGTTAGAGGCAATCCACTTAATATGTATTGTAACACCGCCCCCCCCAAATGTCTAGAGAACACTGGATCCAACGCCTATTCGGCGAAAGTAGATAATCACAAGCTTGAACATCTCTTTCGAATTCGCTAAAACGTTAATATGCAAATGTAGATTCGAGTTTTTCACATTGCCCTAGTTCGCACAAGCGATGCACTCAATAAACTCTTCCTGGGAAACAAGCATGTTCTACCGTACCTGTATCTGGATAGCATTCGTAACAACACTGACATTCGCGCATGCACCCCGTACAGCATCCGCGGAAGGCCGCCGGATTATCAGCCTCGACGGCCCGTGGCAGATTGCCGAAGGTACGATGGACCGGATTCCCGACGAATTCAATCGCACGGTTCCCGTGCCTGGGTTGGTCGATATGGCTCAACCACCTTTCGAGAACGTGGGCGTAAATGAAAAAGATGAACTGCGCGAGGCGTTTTGGTATCGCCGCGAGTTCCGCGTCGACGGGAATTTGCCCGAGGTAGCGCGACTCAAAATCCATAAGGCCAAGTACGGCACGCGCGTGTTCCTCAACGGCCAATTGGTGGGCGATCACCTGCCCTGCTTTACACCCGCCGTGCTCGACGTTCGTAAGTATCTCAAAGGCTCTGACGAACCGAATGTGCTGATCGTACGCGTAGGCTCATGCCGCGATTCGATCCCCAAGAGCATTCCCGATGGACATGACTTCGAAAAAATCCGCTATATACCGGGAATCTATGACTCGGTCGAACTGATCATCTCGGGCAATCCATATATCGAGCGAGTGCAGACCGTACCGGATTTGGAAAACAAGGCTGTTCGCGTGGTCGCCACGCTACGAAACTCGGGCAAGGCAACCGGCGCGGTTGTGCGTTGCAGTGTATGCGAGGTTTCGACCGGCAAACTGGTGGGCCAGGCAGAGGCAAAACCGGTGCATATCAAGGCCGATGCAGAACAAAAAGTCGAGTTCACGATCCCCATCGAAGGCTGCCGGCTGTGGTCGCCGGAAGATCCGTTCTTGTATCGCCTGGAAACGACTTCGGGAACCGATACGTTTGATACTCGATTCGGCATGCGCACGTTTCGCTTCGATCCGAAAACCAAGCTGGCCGTGCTCAACGGAAAAACCTATCCGCTACGGGGCACGAACATCTGCATCTACCGTTTCTTTGAAGATCCCGGCCGCGGCAATAAACCGTGGAGCGAAGATTGGGTGCGACGTCTGCACAGCATGTTCAAATACATGCATTGGAACAGCATCCGCTATTGCATCGGCTTCCCTCCCGAGCGATGGTATGACATTGCCGATGAGTTGGGTATCATGATCCACGACGAGTTTCCCATCTGGTACGGTGGCAAATGGGAGAAACAGTTGAAGTCCGAGCAACTGGTCAAGGAATACTCCGAGTGGATGCGGGAACGTTGGAATCATCCCAGCGTTGTGGTTTGGGACGCTCAAAACGAAAGTGTTACGGAAGAAACCGGCAAAGCCATCCACAAGGTCCGCGACCTGGACCTTTCCGACCGGCCCTGGGATAACGGCTACGGCATGGCCGATCGGGCAACCGATACGTTCGAGGCGCATCCCTATCTCTATTACTCCCCGGCAGCCAAAAAAGGATCGAAACAGGATACATGGAATCGCATCCCCTCCACATACCGGCAAGCCAAAATGGCTGTCTTGCCAAAGTTGCCCGGTGAACCCGGGGGAGGATGTAAGGGCAATTTCCGAGAGAACGTGGATCATAACCCCGTCGTCATCAACGAATATGGCTGGCTGTGGCTCAACCGCGATGGCTCGCCCACCACGCTGACCAAAGCCAACTACGACGCCTGGTTGGGTTCCGACGCCACGCCCAATCAGCGACGTGAGCTTTGGAACCGCTATCTGGCGGCGATGACCGAGCATTGGCGATCGTATCGCAAAGTGGCCGCCGTGCAACACTTCTGCTCGCTGGCCTATTCGCGCCCCACCGGTCAAACCAGCGACCATCTTCTCGACGTGGACAAGCTGACTCTGGAGCCAAATTTTGTAAAGTACGTCCGCGACGCATTCGCACCGGTGGGCTTGATGATCGATCACTGGGCCGAAGAAATCCCGGCCGGCAAAGGCGGTGATGTGAGTATTGCCGTGATTAACGATCTTGAGAAGGACTGGCAAGGAAAAATCAGCTTCCGCGTAACGCGAGACGGCACAACCATATCCGAAGAAAGCCAAACCTGCACGCTAAAACCGATCGGGCGGCAAACGCTGGTTTTCAAAAATGCCCTGCCCACCGAGTCGGGTAAATACGAACTGACGGCCGAACTGCGGATGACCGAAAACCAGCCGGTGCGAAGTCGCCGCAAGGTGACAGTCTTGCCGAAAGTTGCAAATTAGCGGAAACCAGCCACAATAGAGGCCTTTGTACGGTCCATTCGAGTGGATGGAATCCGATTCTCTTATGTCGCATAATATGGTCAGCCAAATCTGGACTTTTGCAAAATTGCGAGGCATAAGATGCGCTCTTCCATCAAAACATTTCTCGCTTCATTCTCAGTACCACGGTACAAATGCGTTGCCGGATTTCTCTTGCTATTAATCGCCGGCATGTCTCCGACGAACGCCATAGCCGACGTCTTCGCCAACATTCCGGAAGCCACCGCCGACGGATATATGTTGCTTTATGATTTGGATATTCCCGATACAAGCCAAATCGAACTGGGAACACCCAGCTATACGCTCGACAATTCCCGCATGTTTCTCTCCGGCGATTACTACGACCGCGTGGGCTACTACCTCGAGTTGGAAAAAGACGGCCAGACCCAATACGCTTGGGCATCGATGGACCCTTTCACCAAAGTGCCCGATAAACTTGGCCTGCCCACGCATCGATCGGAGGCTTTGTTCCAGACAAACGTCTCGAACATGAACGTCGTATCCAATGTTCCCGGCGTGGTCAACGGCACCGGCATCGCGACGGGCAATATAGAATTCTGGCCCCACAATTACGGCAAGACTAACGCGGCGGGTGTACCCGGCGCCAACGATAACTTGTTCGACTTCGGCGACAGCATTTCAATCGTAGGTGATAAATCCTACGGATCGATGCAGATTCACAATTACGGCGCAAGCCAAACAATAATGGCCTACAACAGATGGGGCACCGGTGGGGTGAGCGATCTGGGCATAGGCAACAACCCGGACACGGCCGGCAATCCCGACTGGACCTTTGTTCAAAACGCAAGCCAATACACCGTCAAACGCATGCAGGTGCTGGTTCGCCCCACAAACCCGGTGCCGCAGCACAACGTATTCAGCGACGTGCCGGAGGCGTCGAACTACGAAATCCTCTACGCGGCCAACATCCAGGGCAACGACAACCTTAACACCAACGGTATCAACTACACCATCGACAATTCCGACACGGTCAACGATCAGTTCATCGACCGGGTGGCTTACTATTTGGAATTGAAAACACCGGCGGAAGAGCGCCAGTGGGTCTATGCTTCCTTGGACACGTTCTCTAAGGACAGCGAAAAACTGGGAGTACCATACGCCGCCACGGGCGCCTTTTTTCAACAAAACGTTTACAACATGAACGTTTTCTCGAACAAGCCAGACATCGTTCAGGGCACTAACCTGGAAACGGGCAACATCGAATTCTGGGCCGGGAACTACGGGATGACCAATGTAGCCGGTATCCCCGGAGCAGCCGACGACGCATTCGATACGGGCGATCAATTCTCCACAGCGAAACCGGTCGGCTACGGCTCCATGCAGATCCACAACCACGCCGACGGCGTGAACCAGACGATCATGGCCTACAACGCCTGGGGCACCGATAACGACAATAATATCGGAATCGGCAACAATCCGGCCTCCGGCTCCCACCCCGACTGGACGTTTACATATAACGGCGATCAATACGAGATCGCAAACCTGTTCGTTCTCGTCAAAGAAGGTGTCATCGGCCTTTCCCAGCCGACCGGACAGCAGATCATACAGCGGAACGATCAAAACAAAGCCGACGTCAAGGTCGAAGGAGTGTTTAAGACCGACACGCCGATTACTTCCATCCAGGCGCGAGCCGTCGCCCGCGAAGGATTCAGCGGAACCTCGACCGACTGGGCCACCATCGACGACGCCCCCACGGGCGGAGCCTTCACCAGCGCATTAACGCTCAAAGGCGGATGGTACGACATCGAAGTGCGCGCGCTCGATGGCCAAACCGTGGTGGGTAACGATACAATTGAACGTGTCGGGGTGGGCGAGGTCTTCATAACGGCCGGCCAATCCAACTCAGCAAACAGCGGCGATACGCATTT
>JAFGTN010000557.1 GCA_016934075.1 Pirellulales bacterium | reverse complement strand
GTGCGAGAGACCTACTCGATCTAACAAGTGCTTGGCCCGATCCTTGCTAATCCGCTTCCGCGCGAAACGCATGCCCAACATTACGTTCTCCAGGGCCGAAAAACCCGAGAGCAAGTTGAATGTCTGGAATACATAACCGATATGTTCGGCGCGGAATCGATCACACTCAGCCTCGGTGAAGAGTGTGATGTCCCATTCGCCAATTTTCACGCCGCCCTTATCCGGTCGGCTGATGCCCGAGATCACGTAAAGCAAAGTCGACTTGCCACAACCACTGCGTCCCACCAGGGCCATCTGCTCGCCCGCGTCTAGGCGAAAGTCGGGGATGTCTAGAATCGGCAGTTTCCCGCCGTCGGGCTCGTCGAACGACTTTTTGATTTTGGTTAAATGCAACATTTACTATTTATCATCCAAAATTGCCGGAAAACAGAATGTAGGGATCTACCCCTGCTGCCTCTCCCCCTCAAGAGGTACGTCAAAAGAGCGCACCTCCCTATTTAATATCATACGTTGTCGTCTGGTTTTTGGTTCGAAAACCAGCGTAAACATGCTCGAAAGTGTATTCTAGGCTATCGTCGCCGCATATGACGAGCCATATCGCGCTTGGCCTCGGCTTTTTTCATTGCTTCGCGTTTATCATAACGTTTTCTGCCGCGGCAAATGCCCATCAGTACCTTAGCCCGACCCCGTATAAAATACAGTCTCAGCGGCACCAGCGTCAGCCCTTGCTCGAAAGCCCGGCAGGCGAATTTCGATATTTCCCGCTTGTGCAGCAACAGTTTTCGCGGCCGCCGCGGGTTGTGGTTGAATTGGTTGGCCTCAACGTATTCCTGAATATCGCAGCCCATCAACCAGACTTCGTCGTTTTTAACCCGTCCATAGGCCTCGCTGAGAGAAACATTGCCCGCACGCAAACTCTTCACCTCGGAACCCACTAGCATTATACCACACTCCAGGGTGTCTAGCACCTCGTAATTATGGCGGGCTTTGCGGTTCTCGGCAACCGGACGATCGGCGCTGCCTTTGACGGCCTTTGATTTCTTCGATTTTTTCGGTTTCTTAGCCGTGACTATATACCTCTATTGTATGTAAACGCCTTATTTGGGCGGGAATGTTCACCCACACTAATACGAATCGCGAGTGAGGGGCGCCTTGTTCTTATGTATATAATCCGTTTGCGCTTCGGGTTACTGTAACGTGCCCTTCGTTTGCGCTTCGGGTTAGTGTATTTTGATAACGTGTCCAGAACCTTAACTTGTACCGCCTTATTCGGCCCCGCTCAAGGCCCGCCATGCCGTTTGACCGCTTCGATTTGGAAATACCGGCTCCATCGATCGAAACCCACCTGCTTGGGCGGATCGAATACAGCCAGTGCGCCGAGCTGCAAGAGCGGCTAGTGACCCAAATCGCCCGTCGCGATGACGGGCAAATCTGTCTTCTCTTCTGCGAGCACCCCCAGATCATCACAATTGGCCGTGGGGGCTCGCCTGGCGATGTCCAATACGACTCGAAATTGATCCGCCACGGCCAACTCGAAGTTCGTTGGGTCAAGCGCGGCGGGGGATGTATGGTTCATCTGCCCGGCCAGTTGGCCGTTTATCCAATTGTGCCTCTGCGTTGGCACGGCTTGAGCGTGGGCCGGTACCTCGACCGTTTCCAAGCCGGAATTCTGGCTGCCTTGGACGAGCTCGGTTTCCCGGCCCAAACCCGACCGCCGCTGGATGGCGGTCCGAATCCCGCGGCGGACGTCGACTCCGGAACCAATCAACCGCACGCCCACGGCATCTGGGGTCGCAACGGTCGGCTGGTTTCCTTCGGTGTCGCGGTACGCGATTGGGTGACCTATCACGGCGCCTTCATCAACGTCTGCCCGGCAATGGGGCTGTTTAAACTCATCGAGGGCGACCGGCAAAGCAGCCTGATGATCGAACGCCGCCACCGCGCAAACATGTCGGCCGTGCGTACTGCCCTCGTCCACCATCTGAGTGAGTCGCTGGGCTGCCAGAGATACCACATTTACACGGGACATCCCATGTTGAAAGGGAGAACCGTGATGCCGTCGGCGAGACACTAAGAGTGAATGTCGAATGTCGAAATCAGAATGAGGAAAGAATTTCGAATGCCCAATGATCAATGTTCAATGTTCAATGATCAATGTCAAAATCTGAAATCTGTAGTCTGAAACCTGAAGTCTTCAGTCTTATGTCTTACGTCCTAAGTCTTAAGTCTTATTCATATATTGCCATAGCCAATAATCAACCCCGTATCATCTCCTTTATTGCCTTTGTTTCCTTCTGTGACACAACATATGTCTGAACCACAAAAAAAACGTTTGCCTAGCTGGTTGAAGCAAAAAGTCCCCAAAGGCAATGGCAACCATTTTACAGCCGGAGTGATCGAGGAGTTGGGACTGGCAACGGTTTGCGATCATGCGCGTTGCCCCAACCGCATGGAATGCTATGCCGCGAAGACGGCCACGTTTATGATCCTGGGCGAGACTTGTACGCGGGGATGCGCCTTCTGCAGCGTGGCCAAGGGCAAGCCCAAAGCGCCCGACGCCGACGAACCGCGGCGAGTTGCCCAAGCGGTCCAGCGGCTGGGGCTGCGCCATGTTGTCATCACCTCGGTCACTCGCGACGACCTCCCGGACGGCGGATGCGGGCATTTCTGCCGTACGATCGCAGCCATCCGCAGTCTCAACGCGGTCGACGGACCGATAACCATCGAGGTCCTGCCCTCCGATTTCGGCGGCAATGCCCAGTCGGTCTCCAGGCTGGCAAACGCAGCCCCGACGGTTTACAATCACAACGTGGAAACCGTGCCGCGATTATACCGCAGCGTACGCGGGCCGAAATCGAACTACGCCTGGACACTGGAAATGTTTCGACAAATCCGTGGCCACGATCCGTCCATCCGCACCAAAACCGGCATGATGCTGGGCCTGGGCGAAACAATCGACGAGGTGCTCGGAACGCTGGCCGAGTTGCACGAGGCCGGATGCCGCATGTTGACCCTGGGGCAATACCTGCAACCATCGCCGAAACAAGTGCCGGTAACAAGATACGTTCCGCCGAAAGAGTTTGACGAGTTGGGCGATGCAGCCCGGCGGATCGGATTTGATGAAGTAGCCTCGGGACCGTTTGTTCGCAGCAGTTATCATGCCCGGGGAATGCTGGCGGGGGAGGGTAGGCTAGAATGTCGAAAGTCGAAATCAGAATGAGGAAAGAATTTAGAATGCCCAATGATCAATGTCCAATGTCAAAATCTTAAGTCTTATGTCTTATGTCTTATATCCTAAGTCTGATATCTGATAACTGAGAACTGAAAACTAGCTCCTCACACCTGATACCTTAAACAGCCACAAATGCCGGTTCACGACGCGGCCTACTGCTTAAACCAAAAGTTGTAAAAAATGGACTCACTACTGCAACAAATCCACCGGCCCACACTACAAACCATCGACATCATACTGATCGTCACCTACCTGATGCTTGTCACGGCCGCCGGGCTTTGGTTCAGTCGTGGAGTGCGGTCCAGCAAGGACTTCTTTCTGGCAGGGCGGTCGCTGCCCTGGTGGGCGGTGGGCATGTCGCTGGTGGTTTCCGACATAGGCGCCAAGGACATGGTGGGCCTGGCCGGCGACGCATATCGTTACGGCATCGTAATGATGAACTTCGACTTCATCGGCTGTGCCTTTCCGGTGCTTGTGGCCGCTTTTTTGTTCATGCCCTTCTTCTGGATGGCCGGGGTGTTCACTATTCCCGAATACCTGGGCCGACGCTACAACGTCTACGTGCGTATGATTTTCGCTTTGCTGTGGACCATGTTCATGGTGGGCACGCTGGGCACGATCTTCGTTAGCGCCGCGGCCATGTTCAACGAACTCTTGGGCTGGAGCTTCTGGTTCTCGGTGGGTGTCACGGCCGTCATGGTGGGCATTTACACGACGCTGGGCGGGCTGAAGGCCGTAGTGGTCACAGATGCCATCTCCTGCATCGTGTTGATCGTCGGCGCCTCGCTGATATGTATCATCGGTGTTGTGAAAGCCGGTGGATTCACGGGCATGCACGAGACCATCAGCCAGATGGACTGGACCGAGAACCATTTTCGGATGGTGCTGCCGACCGACCACTCGGCCTATAGCTGGCCGTCCGTGCTCTTGGGGCTGGGTTTCGTGATGGGGCCCGCATATTGGATCGGCAACCAGGCCATCGTGCAACGCACACTCGGTACCAAGAGCCAAGCCCACGCCCGCGCGTCGTACTTATTTTGCGCCACGCTCAAGCTGCTCTTTCCCGTACTTTTGGTCGTGCCGGGCCTTATCGGCCTGGCCTTGTTCCACGAAGACCTGGGCCGACCAGACGCGAGCGGTTTCGACGGCAACGCGGTGATGCCCATGCTGGTCTCGCGGCTACTGCCCACCGGTGTGTTGGGCATCGTGATGGGCGCTTTTTTGGCCGGCATACTTTCCAACCTCGACTCGTACGTCAACTCGGCCAGCACGATGGTGGTGAATGATTTCTACCGGCTGTTCAATCCCAGCCGTAGCGACCACCATTATTTGAGCGTGGGACGCTGGCTGGTTGTAGGCTTTCTTGCGGGCGGAGCGGCCTTGAGCTATGTGGTGGCTAACCACTTCACTTCCGTGTTCGAGGCCTTCCAGGTATTTTTGACGCTGTTTCAGGGCCCATTGCTGGCCTTACTATTGTTGGGCATGCTGACCCGCCGGGCCACGGCCTGGGGCGGGTTCTGGGGCATGACGCTGGGCGTTTGTCTCACGAGTTGTCTGCACGGTGCCCAATTCGTACTGGGCGAAGAGTACAAGATTTCCTTCCTGTGGGTAGCCTGGTGGTCGTTCGTGATGGCGGTGACGGTTACCATCGTGGTTAGCGCTTTCACAAAACCCTATGACAGAGAACGCTTGCGGGGCCTGGTCTGCTGGATTCCGGCCGAAGAGGAGATGTCCCATGAATGAATTATTTAGCGTCCTACTTAGCGCTGTTCCGTTGGCCGATACGAGTCTCTGGCTGGGCCGCGCGGCCTTCATCGCCGTATACGTCGTGCTGGCAATTCTTCTCATGCTGATGCCCGCCAAAATCCTCGGCGAAGGCGAAGGACAGCCATGGTGGAAGAGTCTGCGACTATGGGCACTCGGGATAATCGCGGTGCAGATCAGCGTTTATTGGTACTGGGGATAGCAGCTCGTTGAAAAACACAAGTTAGACCTACTAATTCGAACAAACCCGGCTTGCCGGGTTTGTTTGAATTATGCCAAGTGCTTACGGCAAGGGGGTATAAGTTTCTGGTCCAGTGGATGTTATAACTTCGACGTGGACTTTTGCAAAATTGCGAGTCAAGGGCACATGTAAAAGAAAGCTTTGCGAAGCGAAGGTTTCTTTTACATTGTCTTTACTGAAACTAATTCATTGACAGATAACAAGTTAACATCTCTGAGGCGGTTAGATATAATTTGCCGGCTGCGCCGCCAATTTATATCTAAGTGCCCTTGACTCGCAATTTTGCAAAAGTCCACTTCGACTACACAAGCCACACGCAATGAAAAGCAACCGACGCTGCGCGTCGTCCAGCGCGTCGAACAGCTTGAAACCACCCAGCCCCAGAATCACAATTGCCCCGGCCAGACCGGGCCACCACGCTGCCTTGCGAGCTTCGCTTGTCGTGAGCAAATCGTTCTCTTCGCAGTGTATTTGGTATTCATTGAAGAGCGGGGCGATATTCATCGGCACCGTTGAAAAAATTTCGGAGACCTCATTCGGTACCGTAAAGAAGTTGAATACTTTCCGCTCCACGGGCATGAGTTCATTACGGTCCGGGTGGTCGCCCGCTTGCTGGATTTGCTTGCGTTTAGACAGCCATTTCCTGGTTTCGATCTGTTCCAGATATCCGCGCCGCATAAGATCGAAACCAGAATTACTATGCCGTACAGCAAAAGAAATTCCGGCCCGGGCATGTTGTCAATTGCACGTAACCAGTTCATATCAAGCCTCCTATCAGGACTTTCAACTATCCGGTTAGAGTGCCTCTCTTCGTCTAATTCTTGATCATAGGCTTTAGATGGACAAAGTCGATAACCCACAAGTAGGGAGAGAATGCCGATTAATCAACGATCTCCAAAATCAGAAACGCAAAATTTACAAAGGAAACGGCCGCCATGCACACAAGCAGCACGAAAATGAACGGCAACATGCTTTCCCAATACATTTTATTGTGCCTTATGGAGATCAATCACAATCGTTCATGATTGTTATGTTGGACAGATTCATCTCCAGGCTCAAGTTCTCCTATGGACCAACTGGCCCCGAGAACCAGGCAAAGGCGATTAGTATCGCACTGAAAAGAATTGCAAAGATCAGCCCGAACACCGCGCTGGAGCGTTTGCCCGCGATTAGAATTCTTTTGGCGTTGTCATAATCTCCAGCGATCAGTACTACGGGAGGATATAATCCCGAACGTGTCGCGTCCCATTTGCCCAGCGCGCAGACTTCCTGTCCAACTTCCAAGAGGGTTTCAACCAGTGTAGCATCGTCCAAGCTTTCAGGATCGTGGACTTTCCAATCCTTGCGCACAAATCCCGTATCTTCCTCGATGGCCTCGGCCAATTCAACCAGCGCGGTCACCATTCCCAAACCGGAGGCTTCGTGAAAGTACTCGTCTCGAAGGTAACTCTCTGCCCGCTGTTTGACTTCCGGTAGTTCCGCCTCCGTAATGCCGAGCCTCTCGATCAGTTGGCGCCCATACGGCCCCTCGAGAAAATGCTCGGAAAAATGGCAGGATCCCTTCGTGGAATGATCGAGTGAGGGATAGCCCAGCGGGCGGACGTCGCCGGTGGATGTACGGATGACGTATTCCGTCTTCGCCAAGCCGAAAGCATACTGCTCCTTGCTCGTTTCATCGGAAGTGCGGTCGTCGCAAGCCAGGCACCCGTCCGTGCCCGTGCTCGTGTTACGGTAAATTTCGTATTCGTAAGAAACACACGGCCTGTTCGAGAACGGCGTATTGATGGTTTCGCCGACGGCCACCACCTCGCCGTGGACAGCGGTCAATTCTCCTTCGCCCGGCACGAGCATATGTCGTGCCCGATGCAACGCCCTGGCAGTTGCGCCTGTTTGAAAAAACGTCTTGACCGCTCCGATCGCCAGGCAGAGCATTAACGCACAAACCCCCGCCAACACGTACGCCAACCAAACCGGCTCGATGCGGGCGAGAAAAAAATACGCATATCCGCCAAAGAACACGGCAAACAATAATATCGGAACTCCGCAACCAATTACAAGTTGCCGCATCACGTACCTCCCGATTCATTGAATTTGCAGACGTCAATTGGATTTATGATTTCTGATCCACTGTTGGTCTACCGCACTTAACCGTTCAACAGGAACAGTAATGTTCTTTCCATTCGTCTTTTTTAATCGAACTTTGCCGCCTGTGGAAGAGACGAACTCGGCTTCGACGGTGAATTTGCCGGTAATATCGGTCCACATCCGCACTGCTTTAGCGGAAACCTTCGCGTGCGGCATTGTCTCAGGGCCAGCTGCCATGGCAGATTTTTCTGCGGCCATCTTTTCCGGCGGACTGGTCTGCGGCGGCCAGGGCATCTCGATGATGGTCGGGGCGTGTTTGTAGTTGCAGGCCAGTAGTTTCAGATCAGGTGAAAAGACGGGTTGCCACCAATTGTCGGGAAACTTGGTGGTCACCTTTCCCTCGACCTTTCCCGTCCGCACGTCCAACAGATCTATCCACTGAGTGTCGGCTCGGGCAACCAGCTTGCCGTCGCGCGAAAAGGCGAATGAAACGAACGACCAACGGTCTTTGTCCCACTTGGCGCCTTTCCGGATCTGTCCCGTTCGTGTATCAAGGAGTGATAGTACCTGATAGTCGAAACCCGCCAGGGTTGTGCCGTCGGGCAAAAAAGCCATGGCCCTTGGCCGGAATTCCTTCGCTTCGATTTTTCTCAGCGCCTTGCCGGTTTCGACATCCCAGAATGCCACGTGAGTCTCAACCGGCATTCCCTCAACACCCTCTCCTTGCTGCTTCCATTCGTTTTTCTCTACCCAACCGACCAGGGTGCGCGCATCGGGCGACAAAGCTATAGCTTGCAGGTACGAGTCGGGCAGGCTCCACTTCAACTTGCCGGTTTTCGTGTCCCAAGCGGTCATCTCTCCTGCTTCACGGACCTTAGACGTGCCTATCTTCCTCGTATTTTCCAGCACGGTTATCATGGTCCCACCATCGGGAGAAAGAATAAGGAAGGGGAAAAATCCATTGCTGGAAGCGGGTTTTCCCTGTAGTTGGATGGTCTGTATGACTTTGCCGGATTTCATATTCCACAATTTCACCACGCCGTTTTCCGTGCTGGCGCTGGCGAGCACGTTGCCGTCGCGCGAATACGCCAGCCAATCCACGCTGTTGCCGTGTTTCCCCAGAGTGTTCTTCAACTTGCCCGTCTTGAGATCCCACAACAGCACCTCGCCGCCCAAGGAGGACTTTTTTCCGAAGGCCGTTATCTCGGCAACCCCCGTTCCACCCGCCACGGTCCTGCCGTCGGGCGAAAAGGCGTAGGAAAAAAAGCCGCCATGATTGCGGGGCGGTTGGAGTTTCTGTTTGACGTTCTGGCCCGGCACGGGAAGGGCCGTGCCGAGAAGTAACATGAGACTGAGAGCCGTAATCATGCGGTGAAGTTTATGCATGGTTCTATCCTCCCTTGAAACGAGTGGTAGTACTATCCAGTGTCAACGAAAAATACACTGAAATAAAAAATAGCCGACATCAGCTTCGGCAAAACAGAATTTACCATCCCTCCAGGCGATTATTCCGCGAGGATATAACGCATATTGGATTGTTTTCCGCAATTTTTCACGAATAAGGCCGGGGGGCAATATACGGGATCAACAGCGGGCATTACAAACATGTTGCCCGTGAAGGGATTACCACACGGCAAAGATGGCCGTGTCACTCTTTTCAAATAAGTTCAGAAATCTTAAAGCAGTGTCGTCAACCCCGGCTTCGGCAGCGGGTAGTTGCCGGTTTTGTCGGGCCTGGTGGGCGGTTCCATGTCGAGGGTGGCCTGTTCGACTTTCGGCTCGAATTCGAAATCCGCCTCCATAACCTGTTTCCATGTGACGGGCTTGCCCGTGTAGACGGCGATCTGTCCCATCACGGCCATATAGGTACTGTCGATCATCGTGTTCTCGTGGTTGACCGGCTTGCCGTCGCGTATGGCGCCGATCAGGATCTTCTGCTCTTCGGCATGCGGATTGTTGCGAGGGCCTTTGTAGCGCCAGTTGGTTTCGCCTTCGATCTTCAGAGCCGTCCAGTGGCAAGTGCCCTTGGTTCCCATAATGATATCGTCCCAGTTGCCGTAGCAGCCCGACCGGGTTTGGCACATTGCATAAAGGCGCACCCCGCTGGGAAATTCGTAGACCACGGTGTCGTGGTCGAACATATCGCCGAAAACTTCGCCGAAAGAACTCGAGCGCCCTCCCAATCCGAAACACCATTTGGGGTTGTCTTCTTTGAGAACCCAACGCATGCGGTCGAGGTTGTGGATCAGCGATTGGGTCACATCGTCGCCCGACAGCCAGCGGAAGTGGTACCAGTTCGAAAATTGATATTCCGTTTCGCTCAGTTTCGGATCGCGACTCACGACGCGATATGGCGCGCGAAGGAACATCGACTGCACGGCCACGATATCACCGATGGCCCCGTCGAGAATTTGCTTGACTTGTTCCTGATAGGGATGACTGTAGCGGCTCTCGTGGCCCGAGACGATCGAGAGGCCTTTTTCCCGTGCCATGCGGCAAACGCGCCGCAGTCGCCGGCAGCCGGCGGGATCGATGGCGTGCGGCTTTTCGATAAAGACATGCTTGCCGGCTTCGATGGCCTTTTGGGCATAGTACGAATGGTACTTCGAGGCACAAGCGATGAGCAACGCATCGCAGGCCTCGATCACGGTCTTGTAGCCGTCGAGCCCGAAAACGCAGGTCTCGTCGGTTGCCGTGAACTGCTGGGGGAAATTCGTCTTGAAATATTTCTGCTTGGCTTTCATGCGGTCTTCGAAGACGTCGGTCATGGCGGCCAGTTTCACCTCGGGACCCACGCCCATCGCCTGTCCCGCCGCGCCGCTGCACCGCCCGCCGCATCCGATCATACCCACCTTGATCGTATCACTGCCCGCCGCATGGGCACTTCGGGCAAGCGAAACTCCAGCAGCGATTGCTCCCGCCGCGGCCGAAGAACTCTTCAAGAAATCCCGCCGAGAATGTATTCGTTTTGTATTTGCCATGTTGTGTTACCAGTGTTGAAAGGCCGGTTCATCTCATGGCTTGATTCTACACTGTGAGTCATCGATAAGCAAAGACCCCTGTCAGGTGGGATCAACTCACAAAAGTACCGCAGAGATACGTACTATAGTGTTACCATTCGCCGACGACCAGGACTATCTCTTATACCAATGCAACCACGACAACGGAAAGACCTGGCACCTGTCGGTGCTGCCCATCGACTGGAAGGATGGACGGATGGTTGTAGCGCCCGAGAAACTGCCCGGGCGGTGAGATACGGTGACAATCCACATGATCCAAGGAGGCTGGCTGTTGCTGACGGGTATTCGAGAATGAGTTTTACTTTAGCACCTCTCGAAATATGGATGAGTAATCGGCATAGGAACACGAACGGGGATTTTCTCCAGACCCTCACCCCTCCCTTTTCAGATGGCTTAGACGGGCTTATGACGGGCGCCACAGTGCTCGCAGCAAGGAAGCAAGGTGTGCCTGATCTTTTGACACGAATCGCAAACATTTAATAAATTGGTGCCGCAAGAAGGACACGTGTACGGCTCGTCGGCCACCGACGAATCTCCCTGCGGGAAAATCTTATGAACGGTGCGGCGCGTCCAATAAAGGAATCGACGTGGACCAGTGCGGATTGGATACTCGCAAATCGGGCAAAGAAATCGCTCGTACGCCTCTCGATATTGTCGGTTCAGCGACTCTGTTTTGGGGAAGGCGATGGAACGAATTAGATATATAAGCAAGCGAACAACGACCGCCAACAGCGCCACAATCAACATATACTTGAAGTATCGCGTGGGGAAATATTCGTGAACCACCAACGCGATCTTCAGAAGGGTTGCTCCACCGACTGCTAGGAACAGGGGATAATAAATGCTGCCTCGCCAACGGGTTAGCAAATATGTCGCTGCCGCCAGCACCGGTAGCAGTATCGCAAGCTGGAAGAAGGCCAGACGAAGCCGATGCACTTCGGTTTGTTCCTCAAACTCCCGCTGAGCCGGATTACGCTGCTTAGTGAGTTCTTGCTCAATTCTGGTCATCTCTGCTTCCGCCGAGACTTTTTTGGACGTCAGCTCGGTAAGGCTTTGATTCAACTCCTGGTACGTTTTCTGACTCTCAAGAAACTGCTTGAGGCTCGTCGACAAATTGTCTTTGTCAGACGCTGAGAGATTAACCGCTTTCTCAACGCTGAGCTTCTGCAACTCGATGAGTTGGTTGATGGTTCTTTGGAGACTTTGCGAACTGTCGCCGACAAGTTGTTGCTGATCGCGCCGATTACTGATCTCGCGATCAAGCTCTTCGATGCGATCGGCTACTTGCGAGCGATTTTCGACTAAATCCGCATTGACGTGCTTTTGCTCTATGGCTGAATAGTCCGGCCCGCTAATGGATTCGATATCCTCGACGACAAACCCAAGCAGCCAAAAGAATAAGACGGCCAGAACGAGAGTAAACAGACGGACAAGTTGCCTTGTTCCCCAAGTGCCACGCAGTGGATGTTGTGTCATGGACGGCTCCAAAATTTCATGAGATATGCAAACCCTCTTCCGAGTTCCATAACCCCCTGCATTTGGCTCTGGAACTGTTCCGCTACCCTATTGGCTCCAAAACGAGACCGATATAACGCACCAGGACGAAAAACTCATATCTTGATTACTCAAACTGTAAACGCTAAACCCATTTGAGGGCGATTTTCATGAAAAACGGCCTTTCCATCCATCGTTGTGTGTCCTATAAGGACGC
>JAFGTN010000055.1 GCA_016934075.1 Pirellulales bacterium | reverse complement strand
GCCGATCCGCCAGTCGGTTTGCCAGACGGCGACGCCGGGCTTGGAGCTGTTGCCCGGCAGCCGCAGCTTCCAGGACGTCGAGGCACTGACCCGCGACGACCCGGGCCAGGCCGACCGGTTGCAGCATTATCTGACCGGTGGGATCGGCAGCTACGACTATGTGTTGATCGATTGCCCGCCATCGCTGGGCCGCCTTACGCAAACGGCCCTGGCCAGTTCGACCGAGGTGCTGATGCCGATCCAGTGCGAATATTTCGCCATGGAAGGGCTGGCACAAATGATCGAGGTCATACGCAACGTGATCGACAGGCACGAACACAGGCTGGCGTTCGGCGGAATCGTGCTTACTATGTACGACCAGTCGTTGGAACTCACTCACGAGGTAGACCAGGAAGTCCGGGAATTTTTCGGCGAAATCGTATATCAAACGGTAATCCCCCGTGACGTGGCGGTCAGCGAATCGCCCAGCCACGGACAATCGGTAATAGATTACGCGCCCCGCGCACGCGGTGCCAGGGCGTATGTGGAACTCTGCATGGAGGTGATGGATAGTGAGTAAGGAACGACGCCTTGGACGCGGACTGGAAGCCCTTCTCGGTCGCGGCCCGCAATCGATGGGAGAAGAACAATCAGCCCATGAAAAACCGTCAGCCGGTATAGAGCCCGTGAAAATTCCACGTCCCACGGCGACTTCGCAAAACCCACAGCAAGCGGCCGTGGATGAAAATAAAGAGGACGAAAATACAACCGGTTCCGAGACCACGCTTCGGGTAGTCGGCGGAAGCGATATGGGCGAGAATTCCGACTCGAACCCCGATAGTGTACATAGTTCCACTTCGCAAGAACAAACGCCCTCCAACTCGCAAACCACACCGTTCACGCCGCAAGCACCTAACGCGACCGACGAATCACCGTCGACCAGCGAAACAAATCCACCCGGCGACGAATCCAAAAAAGACACCGCCATGCATGGTAACGAAAAAGCCGATCTCGACCTGGTTCAGGTCAATGTGGCGTTGATCGAAACCAACCCCTTCCAGCCACGTAAAAAGTTCGAAGACGAGTCGATGTCCGAACTGGCCGAAAGCATCTCGGCTCACGGGCTGCTGCAACCCATCGTGGCTCGGCGCGTGGACGACGTCTATCAACTGATTGCCGGCGAACGTCGTCTGCGAGCTGCTAAAAAGGCCGGCTTGGAAGAAGTGCCGGTTCGCGTGATCGATACCGACGGGCGCGGCGCCGCCGAGTTGGCGCTTGTCGAAAACCTGCAGCGCAAAGACCTCAACGCCCTGGAAAAAGCGGCTTCCTTCAAACGCTATCTGAAGGAACATCGCTGCACGCAAGGACAACTGGCGAACCGCCTGAAAATCGACCGCTCCACCATCGCCAACCTGATGCGACTGCTGGAACTGCCCGAAGAGGTGCAAAAAGCCGTCACCGACGGCAAGATTTCGCAAGGCCACGCCAGGGCGCTTCTACCCTTGGGCGAACAGCGCGAACAGATCGCTTTCTGCAAGAAGATTCAAAACGACGGACTGAGCGTGCGGAAGACGGAAACGCTCGTGCAAGAGACAATCCAAAAGGCCGACGCCGAGCCACTCTCTCTCATCGGCCGCGACGGCAAGTCATCCAAACAACCCAAGCGCAGCGAACATATCGCCTCGCTGGAACAAGAATTCCGTGCCGGCCTGGGCACCAAAGTGCAATTAACCCAAGGCAACGGCGGCAGCGGCAAGCTGGTCATCCAGTTCAAGAACCATGATGAGTTCAACCGCATCAAGGAGCATATCCTGGGGCCAAATAAGCCACAGGAGATGGCGGGGTAACGGTACGCCAGGTAAACGAGGAACAGGCAGATCATGTCCATACTTGGCAACATACTCTGGATCGCCCTGACACATATAATATTTGGTGCCCTCTGCGCGATCACGATCATCGGCATTCCCTTCGCGTTGCAGCATATCAAGCTGGCGACTCTTGCACTGACGCCGTTCGGGCATACGTATCGCTACATAGAATAACGGCTGCTACGTTGAGTAGTACTTGCCATCCCAAGAATCAACGCTTGCGTTTACGCTTCGTTTTGTCCGGCTTGAGAGTGTTTACATTGCAGCGCTTGGCCCATGCGTTATAGGCTTCTACAAGCTCCTTCACCTTCGACACGTTTTTCTTGGTCAGATCTTCCAATTCGACGGGGTCCTTTGCCAGATTATAGAGCGACCAGGGTTTGCCTCGCTCGCGGACGAGTTTCCAATCCCCCCGGCGGACGCCCTGGTTGCCGATGTGTTCCCAGTATATGGTTCGCTCGGTAACGGTTTGACCTTTCATGGCGGGTAACAGGCTTTGTCCTTCGGGCGGAACGAGTTGCGTCTTGTCGCAGAAGCCCGGATATTCGATACCGGCCGCATCCAGACACGTGGGCACCAGGTCTACAACATGTCCCACCTGGTGTCGCAACTCGCCACCGCATTTGATCACACGCGGCCAATGAACGACCAGGGGCGTGGACACGCCGCCTTCCTGGATCCGCTTCTTGTAGAGTCGGAAGGGTGTGTTCGAGGCATTCGCCCAACCGATGCCATAGCTTGCGAACGTGTTGCGCGGACCAGGATCTACCTGCGGATTATTGCCGCAAAGGAAGTCGTCGCCAAGCGGATACGCGTAGTAATTGATCCGATTCGGGTCATTTTCGCCAAGCAGCTCATCGCAACCGCCGTTGTCGGCCAGAAACATGATGAGTGTGTTATCGAGCCGGCCGGTTTTCTCCAAAGCCGCCACTATCCGACCAATACCCTGATCCATGGCATCGATCTGTGCCGCATAAACGGCCATGCGACGTGCTTGCCATCGTTTGTCCTTGACATCTTTCCATGCCGGCACGCGCGGGTCGCGGTCAGAGAGACTGTGTCGATCGTCGACTATGCCCAAGCGTTTCATGCGGGCAAGCCTTTCGGCGCGGAGCGCGTCCCAGCCTTTGTCGTAAACGCCCTGGTACTTGGCGATGTCCTTTTCCTTGGCATGCAACGGCCAGTGCGGCGATGTGTATGCAATATACATAAAGAACGGCCTCGGATCACCTGCAGCATCGCCGATGAAGCCGGCAGCCGCATCGCTGATGACGTCCGTATAATAGTATCCCTGCCTGGGCGGTTTGATGAATTCGTTGTCGCGCATCAGGGCCACCGGATCGAAGTAAGAACCTCCACCTGCCAACGTGCCGTAAAAGTGGTCGAACCCGCGCTGCAACGGCCAACTACCTCTATCTGAAGCCACTCGCGATTTATAGTCGTACGGTGTTACATGCCATTTGCCCACTATGAATGTTTGATAGCCGTTCTTTTCGTGCCCCAACAGTTCAGCCGGGGTGGCGGTTTTCGGATTCAACCTGCCCCGGTAGCCGGGCACGCCGGAATCGTGAACCATGCGTCCGATATCAGCCTGATGAGGATACACGCCCGTCAACAATGACGCACGGGTGGGGCAACAGCGGGCCGTGTTGTAGAACTGTGTGAAACGCAAACCATTACCTGCCAGCCGGTCGATATTCGGCGTTTGAATCTCGCCACCGTAGCAGCCGATATCACTGAAGCCCATATCGTCGGCCATAATGATAATGATGTTGGGGCGGCGGGAAGAATCATTGGCACGGACTTTCTCCAGCGCGGCAAAAGAGATCGCGATAATGATGGCCGGGATCAGGAACTTTAGCATTGTAAATTGCCTTTTGTTGTTGGTTTTCGGTTAGTGATTTATAACATTGATAACTCAATCCGGCCGATTATGGCAATTCCCGGTATTGAGAAAAATCGACGGGCTGACAACCATGATTATGAGCATTGCCACCAACAGAATCAACAACCCACGATGGAGAATTTAGTCGGTCGACTCAATTATTGCAAGAACCGCCCCTGGGCCGACAGCCGTATCTTCATCAACGAGTTTCTCGACCAGTTTCCCATCAACCGGAGAGGGCAAGTCGACGACCGCGGCGCCGGCGATAATCTCCACCAGCGGTTGCCCCTGGACCACATCCTTCCCCAGGCCGACCAACCAAAGCCCCAACCGCATAGTTTGGGCTGGAAGTTCGAGATCGGGAAGAATTAATGATGTCTGCATTATATAGGGCATCTTACATAGCCCTCGTAAGGCTTTTGCCGCCTAAAGGCGGAACTACAAACGGAACTCAAACAGTCGAATTAGTAATCCAAGCTTCAAACGTTCGCGGCGTACCTTTGCCCCCTGATTTTGCTGAAGATAAATCGATTCCGCAATCCCAAATGCCGATCTGCAAGCTGTCAGTCAACACACTGCTTGGGGGTACGCTGAAAAATCACGCCCCAAAAGCGTGCGTTAGGGCGGATTTTAAGGTAAGATATAAGGAGAAGGCTTGAAATAGCCGATACAATGATTAGAACAGAGTAAATGGAATCAAGCCCCTGCTATTTTCCGGCGGAGGTGCCAACCCTTTAGCGTGAGCCATGGTCGCAAACGGCTTGTGTTTTTACACGCCTGACCTACGCTCGTCTCGCAGCGACACATCCGGTCGCAATACGGCGGGTGGCTTGACATTACAACCACCGTTTTCCTTTATCGGAGGACGGTGGTATTTTTTTTCCAAATTACTATAACTGATTTCTGGACTTTTGCAAAATTGCGAGTCAAGGGCACATGTAAAAGAAAGCTTTGCGAAGCGAAGGTGTCTTTTACATTGTCCTGACTTAAAGCTTCACAGCGAAAACCATCTCGCCGGCAAGGAATACCGATGGCCGACAAAAATACTGACGAAAAAAAGCAGTCGACCGGCGGCTCGAAAGACAGGTTCTGGGTGCCCCGTTTCTGGAACGGCATGGGCGTGGGAGCATGGGCCGGGCTGGTAAAACGAAACCGCTTTGCCATCGATCCGCGCTGTTATGCCATGGCCGGCATCATGACCGGCCTGGCAGGCGTAAACGCGGCAATGTGGGCCATGCAGGAGCTGATCCTGGGGCGAAAAATCCGCAACACGCAAATCGAAAAACATCCAATTTTTATCATAGGCCACTGGCGTTCCGGCACGACGCTCTTGCACGAACTTCTGGTACTCGACGAGCAGCACACTTTTCCCGACACGTATGCCTGTTTCTCGCCCAACCACTTCCTGGCAACCAATTGGATAATCCCGAAGATGCTTTGGTTCCTGATGCCGGCGCGTCGCCCCATGGATAACATGCCGGTAGGCTGGGCCCGGCCGCAGGAAGACGAATTCGCGATGTGCAACATGGGCATGCATTCACCCTACCTGACGCTCGCCTTTCCCAACCACGAACCCCAGGACCAGCAATACCTCGATCTAGACAACCTTTCACCGGAGGAATTGGACGAGTGGAAAAAAACATTCCATTGGTTCCTGCAATGCCTCACTAAAAAGTCTCCCGAAAAACGCATCGTACTCAAATCGCCGCCGCATACCTGCCGTATCAAGCACCTTTTGGACATATTTCCCCAAGCCCGCTTCGTGCACATAGTGCGCGATCCGAAGGTCATTTTTCCTTCGACCATAAACCTCTGGAAGCGGTTGTATCGCGACCAGGGCTTCCAGATACCCAAATACAAAGGGCTTGAAGAACACGTCTTCAGCACTTTCACCCGCATGTACGAGATTTTCCAACGCGACCGCGATCTTATACCCGCGGAACAGTTTTCCGAAATCCGCTACGAAGACCTTGTAAAACAACCGCTCGACGAACTCGAGCGCATCTACGCCGAACTGCGACTCGACGGCTACGAAGAAGCGCTACCGGCATTGCAAAACCACGTTTCCGGATGGGCCGAATATAAAACCAACCGCTACGTCATCGATCCTAAAATCGAGAATGAAATCGAAGAGCGCTGGGGCGATTATGCGCGGCGGTATGGATATGCTGAAAATACCGAGAAATAGAGAGACTGTTCGGATAATCACTGCTGGACAAGCCAGCAGTGGTAAATATTTTTATTATCAAGTTCTACGGCAATATCTTGTGACTATCATCACAGCCGTTTACAAATCGGTGTTATCTGCTTGGTCATCGGGTATTTCCAGCTCAAAAACATTCTCTACCGGTTCTTCAAATGTTTTGGCAATGCGAAGTGCTAGAATCAGCGACGGATTGTAGCGGCCCGATTCCAAGGCGATGATTGTTTGTCGGGTTACACCCACGTGCGCCGCCAATTCCTGCTGTGTCATCTCGTCATGATCGAATCTAAGGCGGCGGATGCGGTTCTTAATTTGCGGTTTTTCAGGCACGGTAATCTCGTCTGAGTAAAGAAATAGGATTTAGCGACCTCCAGATGATGTAAAGCATGCTCAACCATATGTCATGTTTACATTACACTTCAACCCCTCTCCTGTGGTGATTTACCGCAGTTTGCTACAAAAAAAACGTGAAAAATGTCAAAAAAATCCGGTTGGGGTACTTGTATGAAATCGCGAAGCTGCTACACTCTTTTTCGTGGGATTTAAACCCAAATCAATGTTTTTTATTGGATATATCGAGGGGAATCAGCCCAAAAATGCCAAAAAGCGGATTTTACTCCCTTCCAAATCCCCAAATGCCTGTCACAATTAACTAGGAAATCAAAACTAGAGGAAAACCGCACCACACACGAACGCCACACGGCCCGCCATAAATACACATGCCTCTGGCCCAACCATTCATCACAGGCGAATTCACACGGATGCTGGACGAGCGATATCGGCTCTCCATTCCCGCCGAAGTGGGCGACATGCTCACAGCCGAGTCGACCGAATGCATGCTCACCAAGGAGCGTGTCGGGTGCCTGGGATTGTGGAACGCCGACGTCTGGCGAGAGAAACTCAATACCGACGTGAACCTGGTAAAAACCAAGATCCAGGCCGGCAAGTTCAGTGACGACGAGTTGGGACGGGTACAAATGCTCGCCCGCCTGCTCTCAACCAGAGATAGACAAGTGAACCTGGCCGGACGTGGACGGCTTTCGATACCAGAAGGATTCCGGGAATTTCTGGGGGTCGAGCCGGGCGGCGAAGTGATGATCGTGGGAGCCGGAGTAAGCGTGGAAATTTGGAATCCGCCCGCCTGGCTTAAATACGTGGAAGGGCAAATACCCAAGTTCAGGAAACTTTTAGACCACCTTTCAGGATAAAGAGTATGCGGCAAAGCTTCTGCCGAACCGATTGATCGGCACGGCTCGGCAGAAGCGTCGCCCTTGTAATCAATACACTTCAAGACACAACAAGAAACTTTTTCCATGCCCGGCTCGGAGCCGTATACCTGGATTTACCCCCGGCGTGTCACCCGGTTGGGATGCAAGTCTCCAGGGATTGGGAATCAGGGCCACGGAAGCGCCCAAACAATTTCTCGAGCCGGGCATGGAATTCTTAATGCGGAACGATCGACTCATTCCCACATGGTTCCGGCCATTCCCACCGCTGCGGGCACAAACAACATCAGCGGCGCCCAGGCGGCTAGTGCCGGAGAAAGCAGATAGTTCGAGCCGAGACTCTGCAAGGCCAACGTCACCAGCACAAAAACCGAGACCACCAAGATACAGAGCCCGATGGCCGCGAAAACGTTGCGGTTGCCTTTGGCCAGCACCAGGGGCATACCCAAAAACAGCAGCGTCATATCCAGAAATGGGTGCAATATTCGCGAGTGTATGGCCACACTCATATCGGCACCGTAACCAAGGCTGGGATTGCGGAGGCTGCCGATCAACTGAAACGTCGAGGCATATTGCTTCCAGGCCAGGGAATTGCTCAACTGGTCGAAGGTCACGTTACTCACCAGGAAACATTCGTTTGGCTTAAGCCAGCCTGGCTCGTCGTGCGGAGTGATAACAACGCGCTGCCCCGTCGAAGGCAACGTTAGCGACGGGAGCTTGTCAATATCCTTAGGCTGCTCGACATCCTTCAGCAAATAACCGGACGGACGGTCACCCTGAGCCGGTTTGTAAATGGCTTCTTTGGCAATCAACTGGTTACCATAGGCATCCAACTCGCCGGGCAACTGAAAATGCGGTTTGCTGATCCGCTCCTCGGCGGCATAAGTCGAATCGCCGCGAATCAGAACGTCGGTCTGGTTATCGAAACGGGGTTGCAACTCCTGGGCATTATCACCCACTAAATCGAACGTCGACCGCGAAAGTTCTTCACGAAAACCGGGAATCACCAACTCGCGGTTGGCCATTGCGATTATGGTGATCGCCACGGCCGCGGCAATGATGGGTTTCACCACGCGGATGCGCGGTATCCCGGCCGCCATGATGGCCGTTAATTCGTTGTGTCGTTGGATCCAGGTTATGGTGAACATGCCCGCAATCAACGCCAACATGCCCGAGGTGCGGTCGAAAAAGAACAGCGACCGATAAGCATAGTAGCTTCCCATCAATGAGCCCAGGCTTTGGCCGGTGGTTTCGGCGCAATTGATAAAACTCTCGAGGTTGGTAAACGCATCGATCACTATATAAAGCCCGGTAAGACTTATAAAACAAATCAAAAACGTTTGCACAAACTGCCGAAGCAGATAACGATCGATAATCTGCATTAATGTACCTGTTTCAATGCGCGGCCCAAGGCCGCTATTCCACACCGAATCTCCTCGCACGGCGGCACTCCGAAACTCAATCGAAGTGTATTCTTGGGAATGTTGCGATATTCGGCCGGATAACAATGGTCACCCGGAACATACAACACTCCCTCCTCAACAGCCCGATCGAACAACCGTCCACCGTGGCTTGCATCCAAATGCCCGGGCACGCTCAGCCAAAGATACAAGCCTCCGTCCGGCCGTATCCAGCGTACGCCACCGATCGGGTCAAGCGACTCCTCGACGGCCTCGACCATTGCATCGAGCTTTTTGGCATATTGTGCCCGAATCGTCTCCAAGTGTTTATCAAAAAGCCCTTCTTCCAATACCGAACACATCAGGTGTTGCGAAAAATTGGGCGAGCCGAAATCTATATTTCCCTTCTGTGTCAATACGGGCCCGACCAAATCGCGCGGCAAAACGATCCATCCAACGCGAATTCCGGGCGAGAACGACTTCGAAAATGAACCGGCAATAGCCACCGTATCGCCTTCCTTATCGAACGACCGCATGCTGGGAATGTCATCGCCCCAATAACGCAATTCACGGTAAGCCGTATCCTCGATTATCCTTATCTTGGTTTGCTTCGAACGCCGCTTGGCGATTTCCACCAAGCGCCGACGACGATCGGCCGAAAGCGTTACACCTGTCGGATTGTCGAAATAACTGGTTACATAAATCGCTTTGACGCGATCCAACTCACTGTTTTGTTCGAAATAGTCCAGACACTGCTCGACCGACTCGGGCACCATACCCTCCTCGTCCATGTCGACGCCCACCGCACGGGCTCCCAGGTTGGCGAGCGTGCCTAATAAAACGAAGTAGGTCGGCGCTCCACATAAAACAATATCACCAGGATTCAATATCGTATCGCCCAATAAATGCAACGCCGAGTTACTACCTGCTGTGATAATAACCTGATCCACCGACAATCCTGTCTGACGGGACGTTTGGCCATCTGACTGGAGCATTCGCTCCAACAAAATCCTCCTTAGTGGGAGATATCCGATCGTGGTTCCGTACTGCAGGGCCGCTTTTGCTTTTTGGGGATTTGACCAAATAACATCCAACGCGCTGCGTGTGGGCTCGACCGGAAGTGTTTCACCATCTATAAACGCCGCCGCCAGCGAGACCAACTCCGGTTGGGCAAGCGATTTGGCCATCAACATCGTAGCCAAAGACTGCCCACCGGCCCAACACGCCCGGCGGCTCAAATGCCCGACGGCATCATTCTTTTGACGCTCACTCTCGATCATCGCAAATACTCCAGGCCCCGTAGCATAGGGAAACTAGCGTCCGCACGTCAAGAAAGGAAACACAATATGATGCCACCTTGCTAAACCAGCCAAAATAGGTAGACTGAATACGTATTATAAATGATATTTGTCCGGGATCCCAAAATACTAGAATTTCCGCTGACTTCGGATGGTCATAAGAATAGACACTCCACGATCAAATCGGGCTATGAACAACAAGGTCGCTAACCTTTCCGTCTTGGGAAGGTTGATGCGCCAGGGCCTGTTATGCGCGGCGGACATACTCGTGCCTCCTCAATGTGGTTTCTGTGGAAAAGATCTGTCTCGGACAGGAGCCTCGAAAACCATTACCGAGGGCTTATCCAATAATCCTCCCTCTCAACGCGAAATATTGTTGTGCAGCGAATGCAGAGAATCGTTCGTACCTAATGATTGGAATTGGTGCAAGCGTTGCGGCTCAAGCATGCCCCCCAAGGAATCCGCCTTGAAAAGTTGCTATAGATGCAAGAAAGCCCCGCCACGCTTCGACATCGTGGTGCCTTTGGGACAGTACCGCAACGAACTGCGTGAAACAGAACTGCGGGATGCCGTGTTGCGTATGAAAAGACGCCACTACGACCACCTTTCCACCACCATGAGTAGGCTATACACGGCCCACAGAGGCCAGCAGGTTCTCGATTTACAGCCTGACGTAGTTGTACCCGTCCCCATGCACTGGACACGCCGTATTCGTAGAGGAACAAATAGTGCGGAAATGCTGGCCGCCGAAATTGCCCAAAATCTGCGTCTAGAGGCCGCACCCAAGATGCTGATCAGAAGCCGCAAAACCCTCCCTCAAATGGAGTTACAACCGGAACAACGCGCCCAAAACGTCCGCAATGCCTTTCGCCTTGCCAAGGGCTACGATATACACGGTGCCCGAGTGCTGTTAGTTGACGATATTCTCACAACCGGAGCTACTTGTAACGAAGTCGCCAGGGTACTTAAACGGGCCGGCGCACAAAACGTAATCGTCTCGGTAATAGCTCGCGCCGAGGGATTCGACCGGCGATAAAATCGGATAATACCTTAAAACAGTCACCCCCGGCTGTTAACATCCAGAGTGCCTTGCCGCCGACACGTCAAACAAGAACAATAGAACGCATGAATCCCCCCAAGATTAACATTCCCGACAAGAAGGCCGGAACAAACGGTTCTGGCGATGGCGACAATAACGGGGCCGCCAAAAAGTCGGACCACCCCTTTCGCAGCGCGGTTATTCGCGGGCTGGGCGTGGTCACACCGCCTCTTCTGACGATCGTTATATTCCTCTGGGTGGGCAGCACCGTTCAGCAATATGTTTTGCGGCCCATGACCATACTTGTCCGCGATGCCATCGTTATGGCAACCGCAGATATTCGCCCCGATCCCAGTCCCATGGATATCGGCGCAAAGACTCTCACTATCGACTCCCAGACATATCGGCGGACCGAAGACGATAAACTGGTGCCTATTCGTGTCTACGAACTGGTACGCTTAAACCAAGGTTCCGAACCGATCCCCGTCACCGCACAGGGAATCTACGAACGTTACGTCGAACTCCGATACCTGCAACCCTACAAAGTTATTCCGGCTTTTCTGGCCGTTTTCATACTAGTTCTCTATCTGCTGGGAAAATTCATTGCCGCGGGCGTGGGACGCTTCTTTGTCACCCATGTCGAACAAGGCATATTATCACTGCCGCTTGTGCGGAACGTATATTCCTCGGTCAAACAGGTCAGCGATTTTCTCTTCAGCCCACGCGAAATCGAATATACCCGCGTCGTGGCGGTCGAGTATCCCCGGAAAGGCATCTGGTCGCTGGGGCTGGTTACCGGCGAAAGCATGATCGACATCCGCTCGGCGGCCAACGAACCGGTACTTTCGGTGCTGGTCCCGACATCGCCCATGCCCGTTACAGGCTACACAATCAATGTGAAAAAAAGCGAGGCCATCGACCTCGACATCACGATCGATCAGGCCTTCCAGTTCATCGTAAGCTGCGG
>JAFGTN010000556.1 GCA_016934075.1 Pirellulales bacterium | reverse complement strand
GCATCACACCAGTCTCCCTCTTCATCGCATACGCGTGCCAACGCTACGCGGACAGCCCCGCGGCGAGTGGCCTGACGGGACTCAGCCTGGCATCAGGTGGGCCCTCGTGCCCAAGGTGGGCAAGTGCCAGATTGATTTCAGCATCCAGAAGCTCCTTCTTGGGAACTACGGTATTCACGATGTTCTGAACCTGCATCCGCGAATACTCTGCTTCCGGAGCGCCTGGGTACGATGCCATCACCTTCATGTGAAGCTGGAACGCCGCGGGCAAATCGCGTTCCGCATACTGTGCGGCGTACGCCGCCGCATACTGCCGGCCCGCCTCCGTAAGCTCAGTGTTGTTTCTCATGTTCGTTGCTCCTTCCAAAAAAAGACTGCTTGCATCAGCCGCGCGTGACCTCGATCCGACGCGGTTTCACCTTTCTTGCTCCTTGCCACATGCGCCGTCACGACACCGGGCAGATCGCGTTGCGAAGTCATCCTGTCGTTGTGTTCCCCGCTGTCGAACCTCGCCGCAAAAACGGTTCGTCCGCGCCAAGGTGGCCGACAAGAACAAAAAAAACCGACGTGGCGGAACACCCGGAGGTATTCGACCACGTCGGCTTACTCGGCAACGAGCCCCCCAGAGCGGCTGGGTTGCTCTCCATCTAGTCTTCCGACGACTGCGTTGGCGGAGCCGCGATTCGTTGCGCGGCGACTCTTCCACCGCTACGATTGTACGCCGCCCAGCCGGGAAAGCAATAGGACTTTTGCCTTTCCTGGAGATTTGGTAGATTTGTCTGCATCACACGGGAGAATCGAATGGCTCATGTTTCCTTGGACGATCACGGCGGTCGGTTGAATAACGCTCCGATCAGGGGGTGCGACATGAAAACACAGGGAGAAATCGAAGCCGCCATCTGCGAAGGCGTCAGTCGCTTTGAGCAGGACTACATGGGCCGGGGCCCCAAGGACATCTATGCGCACCTGCTCGGTGATCTCCTCGTGGTCCGCCTTCAAGGCGTGTTGACGGCCGCCGAACAGCATCTGGTCAAGTCGCTTACGCCCGAGAAGGGGCGGGACCTGTTGAAGCAGGTGCGGACCCATCTGATCGAAACGGCCCGTCCGGTCATGGAAGCGATGGTCCAGGAAATCACCGGCGTCAAGGTGTTGACCCTGCACCATGACATCAGCACCACAACCGGCGAGGAAGTCGTCCTCTTCACCTTGGCCGAGTCGCCCGCTCTCCGCGACACGAAGAAAAAATAGTCCTTCCAGGCACGCAAGGGCAGTGTTAATAACCTGCCGTCACCTCAATGCGACGTGGCTTTACCGCCTCGGTCTTGGGCAGGTGAACCGTCAACACGCCGTCGCTCAGTTGCGCGCTGATCTTGGACGAGTCGATGGACGGGCCGATCGTGAAAGCCCGATGGAAATTGCCCACGCCGTACTCGCGGTGAATGAACTCGACGCCCTCGTCGCGTCGCGCGGCACGCCCGTACAAAGTCAGTTCGCTGTTCTCAAAGTGGATGTCAACCCCATCCAAGTCGACGCCGGGCATGTCGGCCAACAACGTCAATTCGTCTTCCATTTCCAGAATGTCGACCTGCGGTGCGAACACGGCTCCACCATACATCGGCTCTGGTGTGGCGAGGTCCGCCTGAGCTTGCTGCTTGACCGGATCGGCTAGCGGCTGGTCTTGAGTGGTAGGTTCTGGCATGGTTGTTTCCTTCCGTCATTTTCAGGTGTTCGTAGATACTTCGGAAAAAGCGTGCGTGCTCGCGACGATCATCACCCGCCCGTCACTGCGATCTTTCGCGGCTTGGCTTCTGCGTGCTTCGGCAGCTTGATCGTGAGCACACCGTTTTTGAGTGTGGCTGCCACATGGTCCGCGTCAACGTCGATTGGCAGTCGGACCAGGCGAGAAAAGTCGCCGTATCCGCGCTCCTGACGGTGCCAGACGGCGTTGTCCGGCAACGCCGGTTCGCGGTGTCCTTTGATGCTCAGTTGATTGCCGCCGGTAACGACAATCTCCAAATCGCCGAGCTTCAATCCCGGCAATTCGGATTCGACGTAAATGTAGTCGCCGTCCTGCCATAGATTCAGCGATGGATACGCCGGAGCAGCCGCACGGTCGTTCGCGCCCAACCGCGAAAACAGGCGGCTCATTTGCTCTTGCAGACGGTTAACGTCATCCAACGGGTCGTGAAATGCCCGCCAGCGGGTAAGTGCCATTGTGTGTTTCTCCATTTAGATCGAAATCAGTTATAGTAGGTGCCAAAACGGCAGCCTTTCGTTCGGGAAGGAACACGACGCATTTTCTGTACCAGATTCGGGGGCATGTGCCCGGAAATCGTCCGGCTCGTCGTACTCCAGTCCGACGTGGAACATTTCCACGGCGCTTCCTTCCTCGGCTGCCTCTCGAAACCGGTGCCTTCGTTCTTGCGAGGCAGGCGGTGCTGATACGCAACCGCTGGGAGAGCCGCCCAGGCATTCAATCATGAATAGTGCGAAAGCCACCATTCTCTCATGAATCGCTTGCCCGCGGTTGCTCGCCAGATCGAGCCGGGAAGACCTTTCACGGCGTAGTAGATGTTTGAAATCCACGTCAACATTCCATCCTCCCTATGCTGGCTCTGTCATCAATCGCACCTCTGGGATACCTGCGAGCAGTTTCTCAAACGTGGAACGGGGCATCTGGGAACTGTACGGCACCTGGAAGGTCGAACAGGAGGAACTTTGGTCCTCATCGATCGGCTCGCTGCTCTTGAAAACGAAGGATTGACTTAGCCGGTCGAGAAGCCATTTGACATTCTTGATGCCATCGACTCGGACCCTACAATTGCTGCCCAAAGGCCGTATCCATACACAGAATGGGATCATGGTCTTGCTCCGAGCGGGGATGTGGACTTTTGGTTACGCTCTTTCACCGATGGAAATGGCTTTCCCTC
>JAFGTN010000555.1 GCA_016934075.1 Pirellulales bacterium | reverse complement strand
GGCGCGGACAAAATCGGCGCATGTGTGGATATTGTAAGAGGCCAGTTTGGCGACGCTACGGCGGCCCACGCCCGTAATCTGTTCGACCGGTTGTCCGGCCAACAACGACGCCACGGCACGCGGTTCCAAAACGGCCCGGCAGCCGAATGGTTTAACGGCCTTGGAAACGAGCTTGGCCAGTGTACGACTAGAAGCGATGCCGATGCTCACCGGCACGCCGACGTGTTCGAAGATGTGGCTTTGCAGAATTTGAGCAGCTTGCTGGAAAAGCAAGTCGGCACCAGCTTCGGGGCCAGTCCCCTTTTTCAACAACATCCGCGGCAACAGGCTCGCATCGAAAAAACATTCGTCGATTGAATAGAACTCCACCCGCGGGCTGACCGTGCTGACGCAACCCAGCATGCGGCGCGAGACCTCTTCGTACCAGCGGAAATCGCGTTTGACGAAAATCGCTTCGGGGCAAAGCGCGGCCGCCTCCTTGACGGCCATACCGGTGGGCACGCCCAACCGTTTTAGTTCATAGCTCTTGGCGATCACAAACACACCCTGATTTCCCAGCACCCCCACCGGCAAGCGGCGCAGGCAGGGAAACCGCACCCGCTCGCAGGAGACGTAAAAACAATCGGCATCCAGGTGACCAATAACGGTATTCATGGCATCAGTAATTTGTGTCGGCGTCTTGGTGTACAAAATTATAGTATTTTTGCCGGGACGAGTCCATGCCGCCTTTGGGTGATGGAGGAGATGTTTGCCGGTCTTCGATCTCTACGCCTTCTGAACAATCCGTTGAAAAATGGCCATATCGGGGGTCATTGTCAGAGAAATGCTTTGCCTGGCCGCTAAAGTCTGCTATACTCGGCTGTTAAAGTGGTCATATAAGCATACCAGATGGTGGGATTGCTTGTGGCAGCCACCTGAATTGCTCGCATTCGATCGGTTAAGCAGGAGACAAACTAAGTCATGTTAGATCAACAAACTCGGATGTTGTGGAAGGCGGCAGGCACTTTAGCGGTCTTCCTGATGACGGGCTTGGTATTCGCGGCCGTACCCGCCGGGCCGACTGTCGACAGCCCGACTGTCGACGAGACGGGGATCTATGCCCGCAATGCCAGTTTGCGGGAAACATTGTCGGCTACCCGATCGAACCTGGAAACCTGGTCGGCCGAACAGATTTCAGCACGCAAGCAGGTGAAGCTCGGTCCTTGGATGGCGGCAGTGATGCCCAGCACGGAAGCGGCCAAGGCCGCGGCCGAAAAACCTATCGATCTTGGCGCCAAGGGCCCCGACGGCAAGCCTCTTTGGAAACCGCGGCCCGACCTGGTCGACGCCCGGGAAAATCATCCCAAATTCCCCCTCACACCGGCCGTGCTGCTGACACGCACGATCCAATCATCAAAGCCGCTTGCGCTTTCGGTCGGCATTGGCGGCGGCGACCATGTCGACATTTGGCTCAACGGCAAGCGCTGCCTGTCGAAACCGACATACCGCATGTGGCACCGCTATGGTTGTGCAGGAGTGCTCGAAACCAGCATCAACGACCAGATCATCACGTCGCTGCAATTGAAAGCCGGCGAGAACCGGTTGGTGATCCAACTCACCACGGGCTATGGCCGGCCATTCTACTTTTCGATCGCGCCCGATCCCGTTCCCGGATTCTGGCGGAAAATCCGCTCTGACTTTTCTCCGGCCGCAAATCCGCTGCTGGAAAAGGCCAACTTCAATTGGTTCGAGCCAAAGGGCTGGTTTACCGCGAAAGATACCGCGTACGAAAAAGAACTGCTCGAATCCCTTTCCAAATCAATGGGAGAACCGGGCAAAAAAATCGCTGCAGAACTCGACCGCCTACAACAGGATAAGGTCGGCCGCACGGATCCCCGTTGGCTGGCTCTGTGCGTAAAGGCTTCGGCCCTGGACAAGCTTCTGGGCGATTTGAAAAGCCTGGGCGGCGCCGTCAATGAATTGGGCAGTCTCTTTCCCGAGAAGTATCCGAAAGCCAAGTTATCGAAACAATTGGACGACTTTACCGGACGGCTGGCCGCCTTGACCGAGTGCGCCCCGGACCGAGTCGACAAGACTGCCGAGTCACTGTTGGCGGAAATGCTCCGCATGAAGCGGGAGATGCTGGTCGATCTCAATCCGTTTCTCAAAGACTCGCAACTGCTGTTCGTCAAACGATACACCTACAACTCCATGCACTACTACGACGACTTCCAGCACATCTCCCGCTGGGGCGGCAATTTGTGTGTGCTGTCGCTTGCCGACGGCAGCGTTCGCGAAATCGCGAAGCAGCTCGAGGGCGGTGTGTTCGATCGTTACGACCTTTCCTTCGACGGCCGCCGCATCGTGTTCGGCTATCGCCGGCCCAAGCCCGAGGGATTCCGCATACATGAGATTGGCGTAGACGGCAGTGGTTTGCGGCAGATCACTTTCGTGCCCGACGACGAACGCGAACGGATGGCCCGCTTTGGTCCCAGTACTCACAGGCAAACCTACGGGATCGGCGGTTACGAATTCTGGACCGATGATGTCCATCCCTGCTACCTGCCCGACGGTGGTATCTGTTTCGCCTCGACGCGCTCGGAGCATAGCGTTATGTGCGCCTCGAGCCACTATCTGGCGACGACCAACCTGTTCCGCGTCGAGTCCGACGGCAGCGACATGCGGCAGTTATC
>JAFGTN010000554.1 GCA_016934075.1 Pirellulales bacterium | reverse complement strand
AAGGTATCTTTGCAGGTCGCCCGCGACGCCCTGCAAATGCAAGGCATCGACACCCTCGGCCTCGACCAGCAGGACCGCAAATACCTTCAAACAATCGTGCGGGTCTTCGCCGGCGGCCCCGTAGGCGTGGAAGCCGTGGGCCACACGATCAACGTGCCCGTCGACACGCTCATCGACGAGGTCGAGCCCTACCTCCTCCGCAGCGAACTAATAATCCGCACCCCCCGCGGCCGCCGCGTCACGCCGGCGGGATTCGAACATCTGGGGCTAAGCGCGCCGATGGATGATCAGCGGTCGTTGTTTTAATGGTAAGCGAAAAATTAGCAGATGGAAATCAGACAATTAAAGACTCCCTTTTTCGCTCCAAATTGTGGCAACTCTATGTAAACAGTTCAATGACGAGCTGAACATGAAAGGCTTCTAAGTGGGAAATGTTCCTGGTGTAGGCAGCTCGTTTTTGTAGTGAAGGTCTATCCAATGAAAACAATCCACATCGAGTTTCACGGTGGATTCAAAGACGGTGAAGTCGTCTCCGGCAACCAGAGTACTGAAAACTCTTCACTAATCCAGATATACTATTTTCTTTCCGATGGATGGCAAATCGGAAAGAAGTTCCGATTGGAACCTTCGTCTAGCATGCAAAAAGAAAATGAACGAGCATGGTCCACGATTTTGGACTCTGACGATCCGGATACTATCATTAAACAGATAAATAGTCTGGAACAAATTGGTCCTCAGTTGTATGAGGTGAAAAAATGTGAAGAAAATTCGGAAGAAATTCTGATTACAGTGAATGCTGTCGACGAACAGCAATTGGAAGGGGAGTAGTAGGTGTAGGGTGCGTGCTTGCACGCACCGACGGGTGGCACCCGACGTATGCAGGGCTTATTGAAGAAGTCTCTGTCTAATAACAAGTTCTATCGCAAACTCAAGTCGATTGACGAGATACTTGTACCTATGAACGAGCCGCCGTCTAGATCCCAATCATGCTCTTGCGTGTTCTTAGTTTTGACTGCTATTGTGGTGTGTTTTCTCGGCGGATTTGCTGTGATATGGATGGGAGGGGGTTTTATAGTCGAGGCTGTGCTCGTCGGTGAAACCGGTCCTGTAACATCACGTGAAAATTGGCCCGATCCGCTCAAGAGTTTAGCCGAGGAGTTGGGTGAGACTGAGTTGGACCAAACGACTATTCGAGTATATTGTTTATGCCATGGCATGGATCGTGAATATGTCTGGCGGATGGATGCAGCACCGGGACTATTTGAGCACATTAAAGAACGGTGGGGACTTACTAGAATTGAAAATCCTGATTGGCGCATTCTCGATGGCTCCAGTCGCCTATCCGGAATAGCAACACCCGATTGGTGGTCACCTCAACAGGATGGAAATACATCCTTTTTTGTCTGCCCGCAAGAGCTTGCAAAGGGAAAAGACGACCGCTTCAAAGTTGCCTTTGATGAACAACGGAATGTCATATTCGTTCACTACTGGTTCAACTTTTGAATGAATTAAAGGTGTCCGGTAAGAATGGCCTTTCATTACTACTGGAAACTGAAATCTGGAAGCTGAAAACTGGAAACTGAAATCTGAAATCTACAGGCAGAAACACGATTATTGACCGGCGGGTGGCCTGGTAAAGAATACTCTTTGTATGCAACTGGCTGACAAGCAGCCAGTGGCACCCGGCGCGCCGATGGATGATCAGCGGTAGCTGTTTTAGGAGAACGAGAAGCTGGCATTTGGTAATCGAATAAACAAAGGCTCTCCCCCCGTTATTCTCCCGACCCGCTATTGGCCTTTCTCCTTCGGCGGGTAGGTCAACATGTACTTGCCGTCGACGAGCTTCGCTGTCACGCCCCACGGACTTGCCGGAGGGTTCTCGGAAGTATAGGTCATGCCGTCCACCTCGAGCACGAAAGTCATTGCCGGCGTCATGTTTGCCAGATCAACGGTCAGGCTGCCGCCTTCGGTGTATTGAACCTTCCAGCCGTTGGTGGTCTTGACCATGTTCTTTACCGTGCGGTCCGCTATCTTGCTCCAGTAGGCGATGTTCGAGAAGTAGCCGCCCACTAATGCTTCGCGGTCGATCGACACGGCCTCGTAACCGACTTTGCCTCCGAAGAGCAGATTCCACGCCGGATACCAACTCACACTGTAGTAGGTCATCCCCTGAAAAAGAACCGGCACCAACGGAACCGGCTCTCCCGCGGCGAAGGCGCTGGACCACCCCGGTTCCGTCTTGGCCGACCAGGAGAACGTGCAATACTCGGCCATGCCTTCCTGAAGCCCTTCGCTGGTCATGTGAATGCCCTTGCCCGTGATGTACTTGAGTATTTCGATTCTCGATCGGATATCCGAACCGTGCGTGGCTGGATGCTCATCGCTGAAGTCGCTCCGCCCGCCGAAGGCGGTGAAGCAGTCCCAGTGCCAGGTGTCGCCGTCGTTCACGTTCCAATGCTTGAAGTGTTGATCGAGATCCCTGCAGAAACTGCCGTCCTTCAGCATGGCGCCGATGGACTTCGACACACACCCCACGACGCCCGACGGCGTATTGCCGCCCCACGTGCCCATCGGCCCGCCCATCTCGGTCATGCGCAGCGTGACCTTTCCCCAGTCCTGCTTGTTTAGCGGGCAGACATCCTGAAATATCTCATGCAGCCCGATCTTTGCGCCGGCTTTGGCCGCGTCCTTTTTGAAGGCGAGATAGTCGTAGCCGTCCGGGCCATTCAGTGTCGGAGGAGGATAGTCGGAGTAGGGTGGGGCGGTAAAGTCATTGCCCTTGGGAACGTGAGCGCCGACCAGCCACCATCGCTGCGGTGCGAAGTCGATGGCCCTGATCTGCTCGATCAACTGCCGGTAGTTTAAAGGGTTTTTGGCTTGAGGCGCGGCGACATTGACCTTGCCGCCGACGGATATCAAATCGCTCTTGTCCAGGTGCCGGTTACGCTTGATGAACCGCTGCCGGTAGGCGACACCGATATCAACCCAGTTGAAATTGCCGTCGCCGTTCGTGTCACCCACGGGGACGAGTTGAATGTCTATCCTCTTTTCGACCAGCGGCATTTTTGGGAATAGATACGGCCGTGGCAGGTCTCGTCGTGGACGGAAGTCGGCCGTTAGCCCGCCGAAGAGGGAATAGACGCCGTTAAGCTCGCCCGTGCCCGCTATCCATACCGCGCCGTATTGCGGGCAGCGTACAATCAGACCGTGGCCGTTATACCCCAAGCCGAAAAAGCTCGCCTGGTATTCCCAGCTCTGTATGTCGCCGGCGCGTCTACTCTCACGGTTTGCGGGAAATCGTATCAACTCACCGCTGAACTTCGGCCTGATCAAGAAACCCGAGGACTCCGCTCCGGCAGAATCCGAAGGTATGCTCAACAGGCTCCCGCCGTTGGATATGGCCCTGATCTTGAGTGTCGCGGACTCCGACCGCGGTAACACCGATATGACCAGCATGTCATTGATGGTTTCGTACAACACATCCGCGCTGAAACCGTCTTGAGAGTACGTAACCTTGGCACCGTTTTTGGTTTTGGCGATCCCAACCTTCCACCTGCTGTCGCAGGCCGGATAGTGTTGCTCAGTACCTTTGTCGTTAAACAGAACAAAGCAAGGGAAGTCCCCGCCACTTTTGAAGCTGGAGCCGTTGTTCCATACCTCCTTGAGGGCGTAGCCGCGTTGCGCATCAAGCGTGAGCCCGAGTTCCTTACCGCCAATTGAGACCAGATGTCTGTCTTCGGAGGCAGACACAGCCGCCACTTGGTAGCAAATCAATAGGGAAATCAACATTTTTATCATCGACACTTTGAACATGTTATCTCTATTCGTGAGGGTAGGGGTGTGAAAATGGTGTAGAAGCACGCATCACAACAGAAAGAAGGACGAAGGTGGGTCGAGGAAGCGCCGGGATAAACCGCCTTGGCATGGGGAATGAAAAAGTCCTACAGGAAAAAACTTTGCCGGTTTCTCTGGCCTCGAAACGTACTCTGGTGATGGTAACATCGCGGGTGTGGCATCGTCAAGAGGAAGCACAGGCCGAACGTTGAGCACTGAAATCACCACTTTCACGTATCAATCTTGTTCTGACCTGGAGAAGGCAAACAATTCTACTTACCGTAGAACCAGTAGGTGTAGAATACGTGCTTGCACGCACCGCCAGAGAATGGAGACTTTGCACTGTCTGAGTGTTTCAACTGCTTTTTCGAAACTGGATTCTACACACCTTCCCTTGGTGCGTGCAAGCACGCACCATACTGCTGCAATCAACCATAAGTCATTTGCCTGCATGACATATCAATATTGACAATGCCATTCTCGGCTGCAACAATGGCAAGATGTGTTACCGCAATTTCACAGTCGAATACCTGTTAGCTGGAGTGTTGTTATGCCTAGAGTGCGATTTTGGGCGAATCTTTTGCTAGTTGGATTTTCGGCCCTTGTGTTGGTTCACTCTACCGGAACAATCAATGGGGCGGGAGCCGGTGTACGGATAGTGTACCTCGAAAGCGAAGGAATTTTGGATCGCGCAAAGGCCTGCGAGGTCAACTCTGAATGGTGCGATCCAGAAAAACTTGGCCGTTTCATTGCGTCCCATTACTTCAGCGTCGAGGCCCTCATCGCGTTGGTCGCGATTTTTGTTGCGATTCTGAACCTGTCGGGATTATTGAAACCCTCTGAAACACGCTATGCAGAGGACTCGCTTGAGGACCAAGTGGATTTGAGGGAAAATTAAAGGTGTCCGGAATAAAGCGCTATTTGCTTTCTGAGTAACCTTTGGATCTGCCCCGAAAAGCAGGGAATGGGAGTCTTATATTTGATGGCAACCGCCTCATCAGCTCTTCGCCGTACATCGGGTAAAATTCCACACCCAACACCTCACAACTGAAATCTGAAAACTGGAGTCTGAAACCTGAAGTCTGAAGTCCACTGTCAGAATCGCGGTTATTGACCGCCACCGCGAGGCATATCATAATTACAATTGTGGTACGCTTCCTGTAGCTACACATCGACACACCCCACTTTACCCTACCGCGGAGAAAAATCATGTCGTCCATCCTATCGAATCGTCGTAGTTTTCTGAAATCGGCCGCCGCCGCTGGAATCGCCGCCGGAACGGTCACGATCGTGGCTCCGCATCAAGTGCGGGGATCGCAGGCTAACAGCCGCGTTCGAATCGCTTGCGTGGGACAGGGGGGGCGTGGACACATGATCTCTAAAATGGTCCACGAGCATCCGGGCTTGGAAGTGGCCGCCGTGGTCGACTATTTTCCCAAGGTGGCTTCCGCGGCCGCGAAGCAGTTCGGATTGCCCGAGAATAAAGCCTTCAGCGGGCTTTTGGGTTATCAGCGGGCGATAGATTCGGGTGTGGATGCCGTGGTGTTGAAAACGCCGCCCTACTTCTTCCCCATACATTCGGCAGCCGCCGTGAAGGCCGGTTGCCATGTCTACGTGGCCAAGCCCGTCGCCGTTGATGTACCCGGCTGTCTGACCATAGCCGAACTCGGAAAGAAGTCGACTGCGAACAAAAAGGTCTTTCACGTCGACTTCCAGTGGCGATATCTGCCGTATCTTGTGGAGTGCCTGAAATATATCCGCGAAGGAAAGATGGGCGACATCCGCTTCGTCCGCGCCTTCTACAATGACGAGGGCCGGGAAGACCATAAGGTCGAGAAAAACATTTCCGAGTTGTTCCAGGGGCTGCGCTGGGCCATGTCGCGTGAACTGGGTGGCGACCGTAACGTATCGGCCGGTATTCACGCCATCGATACAGCCCTGCTGGTCATCGGTTCGCGTCCGCTGAAGGCTTGCGGCGTGGTACAGCGGAGCCGCAAGAACCCGGTCAACACGGCTACAGACACGGCTTCTCTGACCTACACTTTCCCGAAAGGAGTGGTAATGAACTACTCGGGCGACCAGTTTCGCAATTACCATAGCGAGATTGATATGTTCTCCGGCGTGAAGGCGTACGCCCAAGACGCCCACATGCAAACCTTCTACGATGAAGGCGTCACCCAAATGCGCAACGCCGACTGGCGATACAAGGGCGGCGAAAACCGCAACCTCTACACGTGGGGGGCCCTGCACAACGTCGACCTTTTCCACAAGCATGTCACTAAAGGCAACTACGCCAACACCACCGTGCCCGGCGCGGTCGACGCCAACCTGACCTGCCTGCTGGGCTCGGAAGCCGGCCGGGCGGGCACGGAAATGACCTGGGAACAACTGCTGGCCAAAAAAGACCGCATGGAAATCGATACGACAGGTCTGGTTCAGTAGGCCTACACTGTTACAACACCATGCCCGTCGCTCCGCCGTCCACCACCAGCACACTGCCGGTTACATAGCTGGCGGCGTCGCTGGCGAGGAAAAGCGCGGCGCCGGCGACTTCTTCGGGTTCGCCCCATCGTTTCAACATGGTTCGCTCGGATATGGCGTCCCATTCTTCCTTGCTGAGGACCGATCTGGGCAGTTCGGTGGCGATGGGACCCGGGGCGATGCAGTTGACCGTGACTCCAAAGGGGCCCAGGTCGGCTGCCGCGGCGCGACACAGTCCGATCAAGGCGGATTTCGTAGCGCAGTAGGCGCTGCGATCGTACTTTCCGGCAAGCCCCAGGACCGATGAGGTGTTGATCACTCGCCCCCAGCGTCGTTCTTTCATGCCGGGCACGATCGCTCGCGTGAGCACCATGTAGCTGTTGAGGTTGAGTTCGAGAACGCGGTCCCAGTCTTCGTCGCGGATCTTATCTATAGTCTGAGCGACGTTGGTGCCGGCGTTATTGATGAGAATATCGATTTTTCCCATGAGTTCTACGGCTTCCTCGGCCAGGTGTTT
>JAFGTN010000054.1 GCA_016934075.1 Pirellulales bacterium | reverse complement strand
GTCCGCGCGTGAAGCGGCCCGGCGAATGCAATGCACAAACAATCTCAAGCAGCAGGGCATCGGCATGCATAATTACCACGCCACGCACGGTCAATTCCCGCCGGGCATGTTCGCCATTTTGGCCACTCGCACCTGGGGATACTCCTGGGGCGCTTTGATTCTGCCATATCTCGAACAGGGTATCGTCAACGGCCAGATCAATTACGACTATCCCTACTGGAATTCGGCCGATAGCAACAACTGGGAGATGATGAAAACAAAGATCGACGTTTACATCTGTCCCAGCGATCCGCATGGCGGAGGTTTTGTGGAGGTCGGCGCCGGAGGCACGGTCGACGACGCATGCGCCACCAGCTACTGCGGCGTGGCCGACAGTGTTGAGCATCTGCAACCTAATAAAAATCCACGCGAGGATTGCGACGGCATGCTCTTCGGCAACAAGACGGTTCGAATTCGCGATGTCAGCGACGGCACAAGTCACACGTTGCTCTGTGGTGAGATCACCGGTGATGAAGGCGTTTCCGGCGGCCAACCGGCCTTCTTCCAGCACTTCATCATGACACAAAACATCCAAAGCACAAACGACGGAATCAACAGCATCAACACGGTTCCAGGTGGCCGTCGCGATCCCATTGACGGCGACGGCGGCAACCGCCACTACGAACTTTTCGATGAGATCGGCTTTTCCAGCTTCCATCCCGGCGGCTGCAACTTTCTCACCGTTGACGGCAGCGTGCATTTCTTGAACGAAGATATCAATCAGAAAACTTTCACGTACATGACCACCCGCGCCGGCGGAGAAACCATCGACGAATTGTTGGATTGATTGTCTAAAGCGAAGAAAATCGCCCATGTCTGCTTCCGTTCGCCTTTTTTATAGCCAGCCGCCTCGGCTGTGGTTATGTTTCCTATCGACTCATAATTCACCCTTCCCACTAAATTATTGGCATAGTCGCCACAATCCCCCTCTACAGGTTGGACTTCAGTGCGGTGCAGTTTCCTTCGCCTGTTTTTCTGCTTGGCCGATAATTCTGAGCAATTAAGATAGAATCTATCGACATTGTTCATTGATTATTGAACATTGATCATTGTACATTCCTAATTCTTTCTTCATTCGAACTTCCTAATTCGAAATTCCATGCAACTCATCCTGGTCCTGGCGGTACTCGCCGTCCTGGTTATTTCCGAAAATTCGCCCACTCAGCCCGTCACCGAAGCTGCAGTCCGATTGGCAATTGCAGCCGTGGCCATGCTGGCGGTACCGTTGTTCGCGGTTGTGTCTTCGGGACTGATTGCCAGGCAGGCACGGAGCGATTTTGCCGGCGAGCGTCTGTTGCTTCGCTATCATCGCATGAAGCACATTCATACGGCATTATGGCTGGCTGCGGCCGCAGGCGTGGCCTACGGATTGGATTGGACCCAATTGGTTCGTTACAACTGGCATATGGAACACACGCTTATTGTCGACGATCTACTGATACTATTGCCGGTGCTGTTGCCGTTGGTACTTTCATGGGCCGCATTTTACGATGCCGACCGGGCAATCCTTAAAGGACATGTTAGAATCAGCGCAGCGGAGCCCATGACCACACGCTTGGGATACGTGGCCGTCCATGCCCGACACTACCTGGGAATAGTACTGGTACCGCTACTGGTTATTCTGATTGTGCAAGACGGCCTGGAACTGCTGGCCCCTCAACTACTCGAAGGCGACTACGAACTGCTCGTGTTTGTACCGGCTTTAGCGATTTTAATGGCAACATTCCCATTATTACTGCGATTCGTGTGGCAAACACGGCCGCTCGCCCCCGGCGCGCTACGCGACCGGTTGGAAACGGCCTGCTGTCGATCCGGTGTGGGCCTGCGCGATATTCTTGTCTGGGAAACAAACTCAATGGCGGTAAACGCCGCCGTGGCTGGATTTTTTCCGCGACTTCGCTATGTATTCATTACCGATGGACTGCTGAAAATACTCAGCGATGAGGAAATCGAAGCCGTACTGGGCCACGAACTGGGCCACATCCGCCACCGCCATCTGCTTATGCGGATTATAGCGATGATGGCGCCTTTGGGATTGTGGATACTTCTGGGCCAAGTCTTCCCGGAACAGATGGACGGGATTCTAGCTCGAATGGAATCCTGGTTGGAACAATCGATTTGGTCCGGGCAGCCGGCAATTATTCTTGGACTTGCTGCCTTGGCCCTGTTTGGCGTCTATGCAATCGTAATTTTTGGTATGTTCTCCCGAATGCTGGAAAAACAAGCCGATCTATTCGGTTGCCGTATTTTGACCGAAGAATTCGGCCATAAATCGGTCGACATTTACGTGCGGGCGCTGGAAAAACTCGGGATTGCGTCTGGAAATCGCCATTGTTGGAGTTGGCAACACGGTAGCATCGCCGAACGTGTGGAATTTCTTTCTAAAACCGCGCAAAGTCCACAAAGCGTGCTATGCTTTTTCAGACGGATTCGTGTGCTAAGCAGTATGCTGGCCGCCCTATTGATTCTTCCATTGCTGCATTTGCTTCTTGATGGTTAGGCCAGGCAATACGCCGCTGATTGGTTTATTAAAACGGCGCGAAAAGGGCAGATATTCTGCTGGCTGCCTTGCACAACCGGAAATACCCCTCCAGGCAGGTGCCAACTTCCCAGAAACCTTATATTGCCTATCCAATGTACTTTACATCGGTTCGGTTACATGACGATCGAAAGATAGAAGAGCGTTTTCATCACATCTGGCCGGCCTTTGTGGCCAAGCATTTTGCATCAGAAGTGAACGAAAGCGTTTTTAAGTGAGTCTTCTGGGATCAAGCCTGGCGCTGCCTGCAAGCCAAGGGTGGGAGGAAGCCGCTGCATGAGAAATAAACGCCAGATCGACCGAAAGGCAAAGGAAAATGATCGACACGACATTAGATCATAGGGTATTCAGCGCCCTCGAAACAAACGCGCATTTGCAAGGCAGACAGTTGCGTTTCGAGACAGAAAAGGGCCGGGTCACGCTCAGAGGCATGGTCCGGACATATTTTCAAAAGCAGATGGCTCAAGAGGCAATTCGTAACATAGACGGCGTCGACGAGATTTCTAACGAGTTAGAAGTCGGAGCCGCTGGTTAAACATCTGCGTTTCCCGCAAGTACAGATACTACGACGGACTTGTCCGGCACGTGATCGTTGGTTCATTGATCGATCACTTGCAAGACTTACACCCCATTACCGCCTCGATACGATCGCGACATGCGGGAAAGCGATCGGAAAGCTCGCATGCTTGCAAGACTTTCTGATTCTGCGGTGACAAACCGGATAGCCGGATAATCCCTCCGTGCCGGTGGATTTTTTGACACAGTCGAAGCAGTTGAGAAACCAACTGGCTTCCTAAAACTTCGACATCGTCCATTTCCAAAACTACACGGTAGATGAGGTGTCGCTCCAGTAATGACCAGATCTGTTCATCGAGTTGGTCGCCTTCGAACGGATCGGGGATGACATTATCGAGCTTGATAAAAAGCCATCCCGGGCCACGTTCCACACCCAATTCGTGTTTATCCACGGTAGCAGGCATGGCTCCACTCCTTTTTAAAGATCAGATAAACGGTTCGATCGAAAGCCTACAAATCCATTCCTTCAAATTATAATACAAAAACCGTCGCAGCTTTCAATCCGCTCATCAAGGGGGGTACTGGTTTACTGTATTTCAGAATTTGTTAGGATTACATTAATGAATAAAAAACACCTGCAACATTTGGCCCAAGAACTCCTCAACGGACAGCTATCGGTCGATGCTTTCACCGACCGAATTGCTAGCAGCGGTATCGCCGACGTGGGCCATGCCCAAGTCGATCTCGATCGCAACCGCCGTTGCGGATTCCCAGAGGTCATTTTCGCCGAAGGTAAATCCATCGAGGCTTTATTGAGTATTGTCGGTACCATGCGCAAACACGACATCGACGTACTGGCAACGCGGATCTCGGCAGAACAAGCCAAAGTGTTGAAAGATAGATTTCCCATTGGCAATTACAATTCGGTCGCTCGCACTTTTCGGTTACCTCCAGAAACTGAATCGAAAGATGCTGACGAATCAAAATGTTCCGAACAAATGAAAAGGCCGAAGGGACGCGTAACCATCGTAACGGCCGGCACCAGTGATTTACCGGTTGCCGAGGAAGCTCGCGAGACGGCCCTTTGGACGGGCGCCGAGGTGGAATTTATCCAGGATATAGGTGTTGCCGGGCCACATCGTCTGACAGCGAACCTTCCGCTGTTGCAAACCGCCGACGCCGTGGTGGTGGTCGCCGGAATGGAAGGCGCCTTGCCCAGCGTGGTCGGCGGCCACGTCGCCTGTCCGGTCGTGGCAGTTCCTACCAGCGTCGGCTACGGCGCCAGTTTCGATGGGATTGCCGCTCTATTGGGGATGCTCAACAGTTGTGCCTCGAACGTGACAGTCGTAAACATCGACGCCGGCTTCAAAGGCGGTTACGTGGCTGGATTGATTGCTAAAAATGTCGCGCGTGCGAGAAAGGCGTGAAGTTTTAGACTTCAGATTTCAGACTTCAGTTCAGATTTTTGATCGGGAACGGGTAATTTTGGGTTAGTGAAATATGACTGCAGATAATTTGCCGAAGTTACTGCCACGTGATCCGCAGGCGCACAAGGGCACGTTCGGCACGGCGTTGATCGTCGGCGGCTCTCGCGGCATGAGCGGCGCGGTGGCCATGGCGGGCATGGCCGCCTTGCGAGGCGGTGCCGGCCTGGTACGATTGGCAGTGCCGGAAAGCTGCCTCGAAACCGTGGCCGGTTTCAATCCTTGCTATATGACCACGCCGCTACCGGCCGACACCCACGGCCATATCGCCATCGATGCCTACGAGCAAATCGTGGAAATGTCTGAATCGGCAACGGCCATGGCCATGGGCCCCGGTTTGGGTCGTTCGCCTGAACTGAACGAGCTTGTGCCGTTGTTATATGGCCGCATAGAACTCCCCTTGGTAGTCGACGCCGACGCGTTGAACGCGCTAGCCGATTCGCCACAGGATCTGTTATCACCGGGCGGCCCGCGGATCCTTACACCGCATCCGGGCGAGTTCGCCCGCCTGTTCGGTAGCATGCCAAACACGGACGAAGAACGAAAGACGGCC
>JAFGTN010000053.1 GCA_016934075.1 Pirellulales bacterium | reverse complement strand
TCCCGCCCCGGCGCCCGTGTTCCTGATGTCCGCCGATCAGAAACGGGACAAACCGGGTTCCCCGCCGAATGTACAAGGCGCCCACGCCCTTGGGCGCGTGGATCTTGTGCCCCGAAAATGATAATAGATCAACGTGCCGGAAATCGCCGTCCAAATCCACCGGCAATTTGCCAATCGTTTGCGTGGCGTCGGTATGGAAAATAATCTCCGGATCGGTTTCCTTGGTCAAACGCGAAAGCTGTTCGATGGGAAAGATTACGCCCGTCTCGTTGTTGCCGTGCATGATCGTCACCAGCAACGTGTCCGGCCGCAGCGCGCGGATGAAATCGGCCACGTTCAGGTTACCGTCACTGTCGACCGGCAAATATGTAACCTCGTAGCCGCGGCGTTCCATCTCCTTGCATACACCCAATACGGCCGGGTGTTCAACGGTGGTGGTTATGATGTGCCGCCGCTTGCCCTGGAGCCCGCCGCGAGCCGCCGCCACACCGAAAATGGCAGCGTTGTTGCTTTCGGTCGCGCACGATGTGAAGATCATCTGCCGCGCATCTTCACAGCCCAAAGCCGTGGCGATTTCCGCCCTGGCCTTGGACAGTGACTCCGAAATCCTCGTCGCCGGTTCATACATCGAACTGGGATTGAAATAATCCTCGTTGAAATAAGGCTTCATGGCCTCGAAGACTTCGGGCGCGACTTGCGTGGTGGCGTTGTTATCGGCGTAGACTATTTTCATTTCAAACCTGAATCACACTAATCTCTTGATCCACGAGGTCCTTAAGCGTTCTTTCCACGACAACCTTAAGCGTCTGTTGCGATGCCGCGCAACCCTCGCAGCGTCCTTGGAACTGGCAGTATATCAGCCGGTCCTTGATATCGATTATCTCCAGGTCGCCTCCGTCTTTGTGTAACATGGGGCGGACATATTTATCTACCACCTGCTCGACCTTTTTGCTGAACTGGTATGGCGAAAGAGCCGCGGTGCTGTTTGCTCCGGCCGCGTGCTTGGTGGCAGGCGCGTGTGGGTTTTTCACGGGATTGTCTGAGAGCAAAGCCGCTTCCGAGGGTTCGGGCAAGATGTTCAACATCGCTCCCGCGCCGGTCGAAGCTTTCGGAGCCGGCGGTTCCGCGCCTTCCCATACTTCGTCCAAAAGATCCTGCAAGCCGCCCGGCGCGTGATGGCAAGACATACAAGCTCCACCCGCCTTGATAGCTGCCGTGATCTCGGGGATGTTTCGCAGGCCTAGTTCCTTGATCTTGCGGCGGATGTACGGTTCGCTCAGCGAGAAACACTTACATACCAGTCGCCCTTCTTCCTGCTCGTCAGCATGGATGTCTATGCCTAGCTCGGTCAGGTCCACACCCCGTCGCCGGGCCCAATCAAAAACGGCTGACTCTAAAGCCTCGGCTCCCATTACTGAACAGTGAATCTTCTGTTCGGGCAATCCGTCGAGAAATTCCACGATGCGGTCGTTTGTGATCTTCAACGAATCGATGGGCGTTATTCGATCTTGTTCTATCAGCATGCAGAGCGCCTCGGATGCCGCGATGGCCGACGTGCACCCGAAAGTCAGATACTTGGCCTCGACAATCTGGTCCTTGGTCGGATCTTCCTCGTTCTTCTCAACGCGAAACATGAACTGCATGGCGTCGCCGCAAGCAATAGATCCGTGCTCGCCAACTCCATCGGGATTTTCAATTTCGCCCAAATGCGTGCCCGGCTTTCCGTGCACTGCGTCCATAAACAGTTTTTTGGTTTTCTCGCTATACTCCCAAGCCATTGGCTTCTCCGGCATAAATACATGATACTGGTGGTATCCATACACTCTTCCGAGTGGTTCACCTGCGTCGCTTTACGATCAATTCGGGTGTAGAAAAACTCTGGAACTCAAATATACCACCTGATCTCAACATTCAATTGTGATTAAAGAAGGCGTAAACTTGCTAGAATGTCAGAGGTTGCCCATCCGAGCAAGGGCCCTCAGTTGATTATACCTGGACGCAGGGGAAAAAAGCGAGTGGGGCGGATTTCAGCCCGCATAAGCAGGGTTTGCGCCTATTGCAAATCACGGTTGACAGTTGTGTTACGGCAACAAGCCCCGCGCGTAAACCGCTTCGACGACCCGTTCGACCGCCATATCCATGGCCGCTTCGCGCATTTCCTGCCCTTTTTGGCGAGCGACTTCGTAGATTGCGTCGAAACGCTGCCTCATGCGGTTTGACAGTCGCGTTTCCACCTCCTCGACAGTCATCTGCTCGCGTTGCGTCTCTTGTGTGTATTCCAGATAAGAAACGAACACGCCTCCGGCATTACAGAGAATGTCGGGAATGACCTGGATGCCGCGTTGACGGAGAATTTCATCGCCCTGGGGTGTTGTTGGAGCATTGGCACCTTCTGCAATAATTTTGGCCTTGATATCCCCGGCGTTCTCGTGTGTGATCTGCGAACCGGCCGCCGCGGGAATAAGGATATCACAGTCGACGCCGAAAAATTCTTCACCACTGATATCCCGCGCGCCGGGAAAACCGCTCAGCGAGCCCGTTGTTTCGAAATGTGCAAGCAAGGCCGGCACGTCCAAGCCGTCAGGATTGTGCACCGCACCTGAAATATCAGCCACCGCAACGACCGATGCGCCGCCGGCTGCAATCTCCGCGGTGGCCACCGAACCGACGTTGCCGAAGCCCTGCACGGCCACGCGGGTTTTGCACACATCCAGCCCAAGTTTTTCACACATGGCCAGAACAGTGTAAACCACGCCCTTGCCCGTCGCCTCGCGCCGTCCGGCGATCCCGCCGGCAATAATAGGTTTGCCCGTGACAAAGCAACCGTTGGTAATCGCGCGGCCTTCCGAATAGGAAACGCAATCGCGAATGTGCCCCATGTCGGTCTGATTCGTGC
>JAFGTN010000553.1 GCA_016934075.1 Pirellulales bacterium | reverse complement strand
TTTGCCGACCGTCGTGAGCCGCGTCAGCGGATCGATGGAATCGATGTCTTCGCAAGCGCTGCTGTTGAAAGGATCTGCTGAGTTGTGAACTCCCTGACCGAATCCGCCGCGAGAGTTTTGCGTGCGCAAGCAAGAGTCGACAATGTGGTCGGGGTGGGGTACTGGCCGGCGGTCGTAGAAGTACAGTAGCCAGAAATGGTAGCCGGCCTGCACCAGGCGTGAAAACTGCCGGGGATCATCTGCATTCAAGTCGCCCCACAAACCGGTGGCCGGATTCATATGGTGGTGGGTCATCCAATCCAGCATGGTCCGCATGGCATTGGCGCAAGGAATGTTTTTTTGATAGTCCCGGGCATATTGCAATAGCGTGCCCACGTTAAGCACCTCGTTGCCGACGATGTCGACCCCGCGGGCCCAATCTCGCTGTTCCAGCCATCGTTCCAGCGCACCGCGTGCCAGAAAAGAATCGAGAAATCGCATGGGCTTGGCGGCAGTGGCTCCCAGGGAGGCCAGCGCGGTAATCACATGGCAACTGAGGTGGCGCCGTCCGCACCATTCGGGATCGTTCTTATACCAGCCTTGGCCGAAGATTGCCGGATCGCGAAACAGGCCGTCGTCGTCCTGGTGGCTTTGCAGGTATGAGATCCATTGCTCTCGCTCGCTGGTGGCGAGGCGATCGAGGTCGCGGTACAGATCCCGCGTCATGGCGGCGTAGGTCGAACTGTAGAGCGTCGGCTCGGTCACCTCGGCCGAGTATCGCCAGCGTCCATAAGGCCCACCCGCAAGACGTAGCGATTCGATGTATTCTAGTGTCTTGTTTCGAATCGTCTTGATAGTCGGTTGCCCGGTTTCCTTTGCAAAAGCCGGGCATGAATTCCATTCGGGTAGTTGTCCCGCTGTGGCGGCGATGGCCGCAGTTCGGGCCAGAAAGGTTCGTCGATCGATCATTGATGTCTATTCCGGAGTGAAGGTTACCCTATCGCAAACGATCAGGGGCGATTTTCCATAAGCTGCCCGGAAATCGTTATGGTTTTTTCAGATGAAAGTCGAGTGTCTGGCTGCCCGGTTTGATTTCGACTTCCGTATTGTTTCCTTGCGCATTGGGAGGAATCGTGTCGGCTCGGTCGATGATGCCGCTGGTATCGCCGCTCATGGCTGCCTCCTGCGTGCGTTTCAGTTCTTCCGCGGGGCTAAGGCGTCCATATTTGACTTTTTTCACCGCCACGATCTGGACGAGTTTCTTTCCGGGAGTGGTCTCGATCTTATATTTACTGTTTTCGATGGGACCGCCACAACTGGCTCCTTTTCCATCGACAGGTTGAAACAGAATCGAACCTTTTTCCACCGGCTGGCCATCATAGGTTACAGTTCCCGAAACCACGGACTCGGAACCACCGCAACCGGCAACAAGCGGCAGAAGAAGACACAGTCCCAGCAAGATGGGGACGTACTGTAGCGTTAACATGCGAAATAATCCGAGTTTTCCCGGCATGAGCTAATCTCCAGGTATATCCGTGAAGTTTACATGTCTTCGGAAAGGGTTTCACCCCCTGCCCGCGTTCCCATGCTTCGCCAGAGGATAAGGTTGATATCGTTGGTGAAGAAGTTCACGGAACCGTCGGTCATGGCGGCGTTGACTCCACCTGGATGTTTGCTCCGCGCGGATGCGTGGGCGCCCTGAGCGCTAGGTGTGTACCATGCATTCGATCCCAGGGAGAGACACGGGGCAGGATAATCCTCGATGCCGAAATCGCTGGGACATCCACCGATGGGCCTGTCCGGCGCGGTGGAGTTCGGCGTGAGCACGGTTGTAATGAGGGCACCGCCCATATTTCCGTATAGCAGAGCGCCCATTGGGCCGCCCCATCCGGCCGTGGCCGGCGCGACCACGCCTTCGCTCAAGAGCAGCGTGTTCGAAGTGCCGTCGGTAATGTCGGCGAATGTCGCTCCCAATTTCGAGGTCTCGTCGTAACTCTGACCGTGCTTGACGCCGAACACGCCCATGCCCCAGGGACCGTTCGTTGCATCCACCGACTCGCCATACATGTCGCCGCTGCCGGTGAACGCGCGATAGCTGAACCGGTAGTATCCATAAGCGGGCATGCCCAACTCGTTACCCTGTGGCGCGATATCGCTAGGGCATGAGAAGGTGGGAACGACTGAATGCCGCGCGGCGCGTCTTCTGGCATCGTCGCCGATGGGGCTGTTTGTGTCAGGGTACCCCTTTTCCATCAAGGTCCAATAGCCTTCGTAGACGGCCTGTTGTTCGATGAACGGCAAGACCAATTCCGACCAGGTGTAGGTATCCCAGATGTCGTATTTGCGCCCATAGGGAAACTGGTTGTTGCTCTCGGTGAAGCCGTGGCAGCCAAGAGCCAGTTGTTTCAGATGGTTGGTGCACTGCGCCCTCCTGGCCGCCTCTCGCGCCGCTTGAACCGCCGGCAGCAAAAGTGCGATGAGGATACCGATGATGGCGATCACCACCAATAACTCGACCAGAGTAAAACCTTGCCGCTGCTTAGCGTGTAACATTTTGATCCTTCCTGAGCGATGCGGGACGCATCGAGGCTGAGATTCCCGTGCCTGGCAACACCAAGATCTCGCGCCGAGAAGATTGCTCGCCATTTATTCCATATGATTACATTATCACACCCGAATATATATGTATTGTAAGCTAAATTTCCGTGGATCACAGTGGAATATTACATCAAAGTTTGCAACAATTGTGTCACATGTCGGTTTACTTAAAACTGCAAATTCTGCATAATATAGACAGATTTCGAGCGATATTGCGGGAAAAGCCAAAATGGCATTGAAACGATCGCGTCAACATCACCATCGACTGAAAGTTGCCCTAATCGTCGAGACGTCGCTTGCCTCGGGCCGCGATGTGCTACGAGGGATTGGTGACTACGTGCGACAACAGGGGCCCTGGTCCATCTATCACGAGCCCCGCGGGCTGGAAGATCCGGTGCCGAAATGGCTGCAAGGCTGGGGCGGCGACGGTATTATTGCACGAGTGCAGAATAAGAATATCGCGACTGCGGTACAAGTCACGGGCCTACCCGTCGTCGACGTCTTAGGACTGGTTCCGGAGTCCAATCTCCCCTTGGTGCATGTCGACGATGCGGCCATTGCGAGATTGGCCGCCGAGCACCTTCTCGAACGCGGCTTTAGATATTTCGGTTTCTGCGCGGTTACGGGGGCCCATTGGTCGAACAGAAGAAGAGACCACTTTCAACAAGTGGTCCAGGATGCCGGCTATGCCTGCAATGTCTGCCATCTTCCACCAAATATCCGGGGGAGGCGAACTTGGGAGAAGCTCGAAAACCAGCTTACAAAATGGGTTGCCGAATTGCCCAAGCCGGTCGGCCTCATGGCATGCAATGATCCCCGCGGCCAGCTACTATTGGAGGCGTGCCGAAGGGGAGAGGTGTCGGTGCCGGAAGAAGCGGCCGTTATCGGCGTCGATAACGACGAACCGCTGTGCATGATCTCCGACCCCCCGCTATCGAGCGTGATACCCAACCATAACCGCGTCGGATTCGAAGCGGCGGCGTTGCTCGATCGACTGATGTCGGGCGGTAAACGCCCCGAGACAACCGTATACGTGCCGCCTTTGCGGATTGCAACTCGAATGTCAACCGACGTTTCGGCCATCGATGATGCGGAGATGGCGCCAATCGTTCGATTTGTCCGCGAACGCGCCTGCGATGGGATCAATGTGCACGACGTCGTTCAGTTCTCGGGCTTGTCTCGTAGCACACTGCTGCGAAAAACTCAGAAAATACTGGGGCGCACCCTCCATGCGGAAATCGTCCGCGTGCGTCTTCGTCGTGCCAGCGAACTTTTGACCGAAACGGATCTTTCCATCGAATCCATCACCGAGAAATCGGGATTCAGCCACCGGCAGTATTTGGGAAAGGTGTTCAAGGCCGAGTTCGGCGAAACGCTGGCGGAATTCAGAAAGCGATTCCGCCGATAAACCGCCCAATCATAGACGAACCGATTATGAAATCTACATCATAGCAATATATCCGGCTCGTCTTCCCGGCAATATCACCTTGCGGACTCTGATTGGGATCCGCCATTGAGCAAACATTTCAGTTCATCAAAAGAACTGGAGTCCACGCCTGACATCTCCGCTCTTTGATATGCTATGCGGTAACCGAGTCACTTATTTTAGTGAAGAAGGTACATCCACATTCCCGCAATTCTCCAACTTGAGAGGTTTGCCGTCCATGGCCTTCATCTTCACGTTCTCCATTTTCCAGTCCTTAGCATGGCGTATCGCGCCGGCCGTTTTTGCCTCAATCGAAATATTTTTCCAGGTCAGGTCATGGATAGGTTTTTCGGGATACGCATTGACGTCGAAAGCTAACGTGGAGTTCTTTACCGTGATATTTGCGAAACGCAAGTTGCGAAATTCCGGTATGCCACGTTCAGGCGGCATAACCGGCCGGGTCATGATGTGCCAGTGGTCCTTGATTTCTTCCTGCGGAATATCATCGGGGATCTTGGGGTAACTGTACTGCGGATACCAGTTCATATTGAACTGAAAGGCTGTGCCCACACGATCCATCTCGATATCGTGGAAATAAACGTTCTCCACGACTCCGCCACGCACTTTGGCAGATTTGAAGCGTATGCCCACGGAGGTTCCGTTTGCCTTCAGACCATAAACTTCAATGTTACGCATACCGCCGGATGTCTCGCTGCCAAGAGTGAAAACACCATGTCCCCGCTGCGTGATACAGTTGCGGTACACGATGTTTTCCGCCGGTCGATTCACCCGCAGTCCGTCGGCATCTTTGCCCGATTTCAAGCAGAGGTTATCATCGTTGCAATCGATATCGCAGTTCTCGACAAGGACATTGCTGGACGAATCCGTATTCACGCCATCCGAACTTGGTCCATGCCCGCCGATGTTGTTGCGTATTATCAGTCCGTCTATATACACACGGTCACTGTAAACCACTGATATGGTCCAGAAACCCGAGCGTTTGACCGTAAAGTCCTTTAAGAGGACATTCTTCGATTTCCAAACCACAACCGGCCGTACCCGCTTGCAGTCATAGTCCGCGGCCCAGCGCAGGCCGCGCCGGCGATATTCCTTCAGCATGCCCCCTTTACGATCCTTTCCCCAAAACTTATACCACCAATAGGAGCCATTGCCGTCGATAACGCCTTTGCCGGTGATCCGCACGTTCTCTTGTTCGTATACATTAATGAGAGCCGCCGGCCACGTCATCTCGACCCCGGCGATCCTGGTCGGCATTTCCGGATACTTGCTGTCGTCTTGAATTGCCTGGATCACCACGCCTTTGTCAATCCGCAATTCCGTGTTGGATTTCATGAAGATGGCGCCGCAAAGATAGGTGCCTTGCGGAAATGTCACAATGCCGCCGCCCACAGCCGCGGCAGCATCGATGGTCTTCTGGATGGCACTTGTATCAAGTGTCTTGCCGTCTCCTTTCACGCCATAGTCAGCAACGCTGAAGACCTTTTCCGCGACAGCCGCAAAAGACGAGTCATAGAATAAGGACTCCAAGTTCTTCACAAGTTCCGACTTTGTTTCTCCCCCTGCCGCGAGTGCCGTTGAATATCCAGCTATGATCACCGCAGCCAGCAACAAGCGGGTGGTTCGCATAATTATCATCGATAATTTCCTTTTTCAATATTTCCAGCAATTCCTTATCAGCGATTTGCTATTGCGTTAAGGAATTTGCAATATTCTGCGATAGCCCAGCAATGGTGGACTCAGGAAAGGTGACGTTTCACGCCACTTGCACCGGGGCGTGTTAGAATTCGTATTGGAGATAGAACGGGATTTGGTGGATCCTCATGGGATTGTAAGAGGTTTCAATGTATTTGAAAACACTTCGGATTGATATGGTCTGATTATATGTAATAAATAGCCATAAGGTGGTGATTGCAAACCACACCAACTTTGGTTATGCTACACATAGTAGTACATCTTTTCTTTCAAGTACTTATCGACGTAAAAATGGACCATTCGTCCCGAGCCGAGTTCGAACGTTGCGCTATTGCCAGTGGGCTGCTGAGCAAGCAGCAGTTGGCCGAGGCGATTTCCGCGCTGCGTTGGGCTACTGGCGACGAACCGGATAAGGAACCGGGCGCCTATGGAGATGCGGAGGCCGACGAACTATCGGAAGCTCAACGGCTGGCGCAACGGCTTGTCGAGACCGGGCAGCTTAATCCCTGGCAGGCCAAACAGCTC
>JAFGTN010000552.1 GCA_016934075.1 Pirellulales bacterium | reverse complement strand
TTGCAGGTTTCCACGGCCGTGGCCACCAACGTCGAGGCCATGGCCGACCTCACGCTGGATGTTACCGACCCCGCGGGTCCGGTTCCCGTCGGCAAGGAAGCCGTTTATAAAATGCGAATCCACAACCGCGGCAGTAAGAGGGCCGAGAGTATCGAGGCGGTGGCCTATTTCTCGCAGGGCATCGAACCGATCAGCGTCAGCGGCGGCCGGCACAAGCTGGGCGCGGGCCAGGTCATCTTCGACGGCATCGATTCACTCGAAGCCGGCCAGGAAGTCGTCTACAAAATCACGGCCCGAGCCGACACGCCCGGTAACCACATGTTCCGCGCGGAGGTGCATTGCCGGCCGCTGAACACCAAGCTCGTCAGCGAAGAGACCACGCATTTCTTCAACGGCACGCTCATAGCCGACCGGCCGACCGTGTCACAAAATTCTACGACCCGTCCGAAAACGGGTCAGCCCACCTTGGCCCCCGGAGTGGCCAGACATCGGGCGAGCACACTTGCAAGCGCCGACAGCCAGGCCAGGCAACAGACTCCCAGGAAGACGGTGCTGGAAGAAACCCGCACCGCCGACCGCCGAAACCTGTTGACCGGAGCCAGTGCCAATCCGAAATCCGACACACCCACGACACCATACGACCAAGAGCAAACAATCGGCAGCCGCTATCGCTTGGAGAAGCGTTAGACGTAAAGCGAAATTTGTTGGCACACATGCGGGAGAACGGAACTGTTGTGAGCGGATTGGCTATCTGAATGTCCGGCTCGATTTCATTACTTAGAAATACCGCATGTCCGTCTATGAAAACGACGTTTGCCCCGCCTTTTATCGCGAGGGAAGAACCAGCTCGACCGGAGAGACGACATGCTTCGGCTCGACCACCTTTCCCTCCGCTCGCAACTTCAATATCCGTGCCATGGCCACAACCACCTCTTGCAAAGTTTCCTTGGTTTGTACATGCAAATACGGGCACGGTTCTTGCATGTTCGTCAAATCGCAGAAAAATGCTACTTGCGCCCTTTGACGTGCTTCGGATCCGAAATCCATCACCGCCCGATCGATAAACTTTGCCGGTTCGCGTCCGCGAGTAACGAAGGCTATGCGATCATCTTCGCTTTCGAGCATTTGCCGCGTAGCATCCGAAAAGACCTCGTATTCGTCGGGCACCATGCGTACGACCAATGTGTTGGCCGGCATACGAGCCTTGGTAATGGCTTCGGTTATGCCGTCGAGAAAATCGTTTTCGCCGGGTCGGCCTTGAGCCGAGGAAATCACGACTATGCGGCAATGACCCTCGGCCAGCAAATGCTCCGTCAACAGTCGTCCCGCTTCGAAGTTGTCCACATCGAAAGACGGCAGGGCCGTATTACCCGAGTAAGGTGATCCATAAATCACAGCCGGCACAACCGCATCGGAAAGGAAACGATAAACCTCGCGCGGGCAGCTAAAGGCGATTATGCCGACAAGTTCTTCGCTCCGCTGCTCGCTGCAAACGGTCTTGCGCAGGAAACCTGCCGGGTCCACGGACGGTAGAGTCGTAAATTGCACGCTGGCTTCGGGTAACTCGCGTATAATGCCTTGAAAGAAAGCGTCGGACTGCAGTCGGCGGGGATCCATGCCATCGTTTAGAAGAACATGTACAACACGCAAATCGGACTGCGTGCCCGCAATAACCTTCGGTCCTATAAATGTGCCGCGTTTTTGGTAACGGGTAACTACATCACGTTCAGCCAGCAGCTGCAAAGCCCGATGGGCAGTGGAAGTGCTCACACCCAGCAATTTGCCGGCCCCAGCGGCCGAAATATAGCGATCGCCGGGCGAAAGACGTCGCCTTTGAATATCCTGCTCAAGACGTTTCACCAGTTGATTAATCGGCGAGATTTCATCAATTGCGTTTGACACGTGATCCGACTCCGCGTTCTCCAAAGTCAGGAATACTATAAACCAGATTTCCACTTATACGAACCAATATAATTCATATTAGTGATTTCTGGTTTATATCAGGACCAAAACAGATTGTCAAACAGTTTGTGCAAGAGAATCACTAAGTGGCAATATAATATATAACCACTTATAATTCCATCTTCTCAAACGCTTGCGTACCGATCCGCATTGGCCAATAGGTCGCAACCGCGGCCAGCACGATACTGGCGGCCGAACCGGCAATCAGCCAAAAATGTAGCCAGACCAAGACGTTCGTGTGGCTAGCAAGAACTTCTGTAAGCGAAGTTGCGTGTGCCATATGATAGAAATGCGAGGGTACGGCGACTAGCAGCACCATTGCCATGATATAGACCGCGCTGAGTACTAGATTGAGTGTGCCCCCGAAACCGGCCGCGATCCGTGAAGTCGACTGCTGGGTCAAAACGGGCATACGGGCACCCAATCCCACGGCGATGCCCGAAAGACCCAAGCATAGCAGCACGCCGATGAGTTGATGGATACCCCGGATGACGGTGGGCACATCGAGCATAAAGTCGCTCAAGGCAAGCAATATCCCGCAGGGCAGAATGGAGCCAAGTGCAGCGAACAAGAAAATGCTCCAAGGAACTGTTTTTCGCTTCAAGGGCATCAGTCCCATGATCCAGAAACGTTGCGCTTCGAGGCTAACCATGGGGAAGATGAATCGCGTGGTGAGCGTGGAAATTATCAGTCCCACCACCGCGACGTTCATCAGCCCGATCATGTTGAGCCAGCCGGGATGGTTGACGCCTTCGCTGAAGCGACGAATGTTCAAGAAATAAACCACCAATAGCATAAAGAAGACCAAGAACTGCGCCCATTGCACCGTGTCGCGGCGGAAAATACGAAAATCCTTAAGCAACAGCACGCGGAAACGTGCCGGAATGGGACGACATTTCAACAGAAGCCTATCGAACCAGATGGTTTTTCCCGCCAAGGTAGTCGAACGCCTGACGTGCAATTCACTGAACGCGCGACGGTAAACCCTAGCAGCTGTGAAAACGGCCAGTTGACGCAGCAAGAGTGCGTTGGAAATGATCAGGCTAAGGAACAAAACGCTTTCGTTCCAACCACCTTGGGCCGATTCAATTAACCCGCTGCTGAGCCACCAACTTGGCAACAACTGATGATTGCTCAGGCGTAAACGCAGCAATACGTCTTTAAACCATCCGCTGGTGAATAAGTCGCTTCGGGTAGAAGAAAACGCATCGAACAGTAGCCAAATCGAAACGACGGTTACCAGCGTGCCTACCACTACCATCAGCAAAACACGACCGCGAGGCAGCCGGTATGCAACAAGCAGGCAAGCGATGGCTGCCACGCCGGCGGGAATGTAGGTAAACGCTATCAAAAAGGCGGGCATCATGGCGTAGTAATACCACGGCGCCGATTCCACAATACCGTAGGCCAGCAACATGGGAGTTGCCAACAGCAGAAACGCCCAAGAACTGAAGAAAACTGCTTCCTGGAATTTGTGCAGGAAAATCCGCTCGATTCGGGCGGGTGCGGTCAACAGAAACGTCAAATCCGGCGCGCGGAAGAGAAATCCATGCAACAACACGGCCGAGGAAAAGGCAAGCATCAACAAAAGCCCGACAAAAAATACGGCAAAAAGTGAGCGAACCGTACCGCCAAAGGCCACCGGGTCGGTGATCGCCGTTCGCAGGAAATGAAAGCCGTCGAAGGCAAGCCAGAACATTCCACCCCATAGCAGGCCACTGAGAATCGCAAATAGAACCAGGCGAAATCGCGACTGGCCTAATGATTGGTATATTAAACAGCGAACGATACGGCCTCTCATCTGCCAAAACGCGTGTGCTTCGTTGCGCTGAGAGATGTTCAGCGAGCGAGCAGTTGAAGACGCCTTCCGAGTCGGCGTCTCGATATCCTTGCTCAACACATCAAACCATCGCTTTGCAATCCAATACCCGTTCACAAGCGATATCCTAATTCAGCGTGCGTGCATAACGCACAAAGTGCTCTATTTGTCGTCCTCCGTTCTCTGTTCCCTGTTCTCTTCTCTATTCAATACCTCTGTCATCTGCCTCTTTTCTCTATGCTCTATTCTCTATCTTATGAGATTTATTTTGCACAATATGCGGCACCTTCGGGCCGTGTCCTTCGGTAATATCCAGAAAAAAACGCTCCAACGTCAGACCGCGAGCTTGCATCTGGTGTACTACTTCCTGACGGGTTCCGAAAAAGTTGAGCCGGCCATGATCGACGATGCCGATGCGATCGGCAATTTCTTCGGCTATGGGCAGCGTATGCGTTGACATGAATATGGTTGTTCCGGCTGCTGCTCGCTCTTTGAGCAGATCCTTGACCATGCGCACGCTACGAGGATCGAGGCCCACGGTGGGCTCGTCGACAACCAGCACACGCGGATTGTGCAACAGGGCCGATGCCAGGCAGAGCCGTTGCCGCATGCCGTGCGAATAGGATTCGGTAAGCGCATCGAGGAACTCATCGAGCCGAAGATTTTGAGTTTCGCGCTCGATGGCGGCGGCGATAGCTTTGGAAGTCATCTCGCGCATTTGTGCAACGAACTCGAGAAACTCACGACCGGTGAGTTTGCCGTAAGGAACCGGTTCGTCGGGTACGTACCCCAACATACTCGCCACACGGCGGACATTGTCGGCAATATTAATCCCACAAACCTGAACCGTGCCACGAGTGGGGCGCAACAATCCCACGATCATTTTAATGGTCGTTGTTTTGCCGGCGCCATTGGGGCCGAGGAAAGCAAATAATTCGCCCGGCGGGATCGAAAGATTCAAGGAGTCGACGGCTACTTTCTGCCCGTAGGTTCTGGTTACGTCTTCGAGTTGAATCATCTATCGGTCGGATCTTGGTGCGTCGTGGACGCACCTAATGGGTTACTCATTGTTACAGTTATCCGGTATTCGCACGAATGTTATAGTGGAATTGAGGATGGACATTTCCTGCTTCAAAACAACACCGTCTCGTTGCACCCAGAGTTTGGCGCGCGGTTTGGTATCGGTGCTGAGCTTTTTGCCGGGATTATTGTGGTATGTGACCAGCCAGACGGCCTTGGGACTGCCATTATATGTTATTAGGTGCAGTCCTTCGACTTTGGCCAAAAGGATTTCGTGTGGGCTGTTGGGATATTTCAGGGGCGTGAGAACGCTGACAGTCCATGTTCGACCTTCGTAAAGGTTCGGCAGTCTTGTGGTGGGCGAAAGCGCATCGCGCAGAAAGGCGTCAGTGTCAAGCGGTACTTGTGCCTTTAGATCGACATCGAACGAGTGGACTGTCAACTCGAGTTTGTCGTCTTTGGCCACACCTTGCATCGATATGGTTTGGCCCGAGGGTTGAAAGGAAAGTGACGATTCAATCTCCGATAGTCGATTTGAAGCGTCGATTATAAAAGAACTTACGGCATCGGTTTGAATATCATGGATCGCATTTCCCTTATCGTCGTCGGCGGATCCGCCGACTCGCTCGACTACATGGAAGATTGCCCGCAGCCAGCCGGGAGCCATCTCGTCGACCGGTAGATCGTCGAAGTGTACGTGGCTGTCGATGCGGGTGCAGCCCTTGGGAAGTTCTTTAGTCGAATTGGTTGCCCAACCGACTTCGTTATTGTTCCATAGTATCTGCCAGCGAACGGGCGGATGGCCGCGACGGGCTTGGAGAATAGTCTGATTCGACGGCGGGTCGCCCAAGAGAAGTGGTGGCAAGACCTTCTCTTTGACCAACCACCCCATGGTGGATAGCCAAAGCAGAACTACGGCGGTACTGAACCAGCGGCTGTACATGGTCACTCCCACAATCATCCCCGCAAATGTTAGTATAACGGATTTCGGTGATAATTGGAAAAGCATAAAGAGCGATTTCGGCAGTCAGGTTTTTTTGGGGATTTTTCAATAATTTCACCGGGGGTGGTTACATTGGGCTGGGATTAGAGAGTAAAACCGGATTATGCTTATGGAAAGGTCGTGTAAATCGAACTTGCTTCGACCGGGCAATATGGGCATGATGTGGGGAGTATTTCGAGTTTATTTCTTGGAGGCTGAAAATGAATACACGTAATGAAGTTTTAGCAGTGTTTTTCCTGGCAACGATCCTGTCGATGACAATCGGCTGCGGATCGGGGGGCGACAGTGATAAGCCCGACAGAGGCGAAAAATCAATAGCAACTACCAGTAGCGGTGCGGAGGCGCCCGATTCATCGAACACCGGTTCATCGGAAAAAGCCCAAACAAGTGACGCCAAGCCCAAAGTTGCGATAGAAACCAATTTGGGTACGGTCATCGTGCTGCTCTATCCGGAAAAGGCCGAAATAACAGTGCAAAACTTCCTGCAGTATGTAGACGAAGGTCACTATGACGGGACGGTCTTTCACGATGTAAGCAAGGATATCGCCATCATCGGCGGCGGTTATACAAAAGACATGCAACAAAAGAAAGAACGGCACCCCATCCGCAATGAAGCTCATAACGGGCTGAAAAACGTTCGCGGTACTATCGCCATGGTTCGCAAGCCGGATGTTATCGACAGCGCCACCTGCCAATTCATGTTCAACCTGGCCGACAACGATTTTCTCGACCACAAAGACCGTGAGAAAGCGGAAACCTACGGTTATTGCGTATTCGGAAAAGTAATCGAAGGAATGGACGTAGTCGACAAAATCGGCGCTCAGCAGGTCAAAGAGGTCAAGGTTCCTGATGGTGCCCCCTTCACCAGAGTACCTGCTGAGACAGTGACTATAAGTTCCATCCGACGGATTAAATAGACTTGGTCACCAAGGCTATCCCCTATGATCCATGTAAAATGCTAATCCACAGCCATCGAAAGTCAGGAGGGCTTCTCTGTTGAAATTCTATAGTCAACGGGAAATTATCTTTCCGTTCTTGTAAAGAATCGATTGCCATCCGCATCGATCAAAATTGATATTGCCTAGTAAACTAGTGGAGTTTTTACTTTGAATCGTTAAAAACTGGCCGATACACATGTGCTAAACCGATTAATCTTAGATGGGTTGGTCGTGAACATAGGAAAGGATTCCTTTTACCATAAATACTACCCCTGACAACCCAGTTTCACACAGCTTCCGGCGTTACCTCTCTTTACTATGAGTTTTGTAGTTGTAGTTGTACATCGGCCCATCTTTTCGTAAGATATGCTGATTGAGATGGAAGTACGCCCGGTAAAGGAGGTACCGAGATGTCTAATGGAATGTACTTTGTCCGGGAATGCCCGACCTGTGGTCGTCATTTGTACATTCGGGTAGAGTATCTTGGAAAGAAGGTAGTGTGCCAGCACTGCCACGGGAAATTGGAAGCTCGCGATCCGGCGACTTCCGGCATGGGGGCTTTCGAAACGTCCGAATCTTTGCTGCGTCGAGCCGATGAGTTACTTGGGAATTCGGCCAGTGAAGTGGATGGCTTGCGTCAGCCCTATCCCCGCTGAAATACTTATCCGAGTTGATGTTGCCGTGTTGATGTACGATGCCGGCAAGGTGATTTGGCCGTTTGGTCGTGGGCATCCCATTTCAGATGGCTCTGCTGCAAACTAGCTGTTGCTGAGTCGGCAAGTTTCTCGATTTTGCCATCGGGTAGCAGGCAGGGGATTGTCTTTTCTCATTCTTATCCAGCAACTTAGCTGGAGCTTCGTCCGCCCGATTTGACGATTCCTGGTGGCGTTTGTTATGATTAGTGTATATTCCTGCCGATTCCCCGCCAAATTGGCCCATCGTTGTCCAGCCACTTGATTTGGAGTCCAACCGATGTCTGCAATTCCTTTGCGAGATCGTTCCGCGCGAACACCGCGGACGCCCCTCTCCCGTCGCGACCTTTTGAAGAGTGCATTACCGGCAGCTTTAGCCATCAGCGGAATGCCGCAGTTGGGTTTAGCTGCAGAAAAAAACAAATTGCCGCCGGTACGCCCCATCACCCGCGGCCCCAAACATCATTGGTTCGCCTATTACGACAAGTTGGAATTCGATCCCAGTGGACGCTACTGTCTAGGCATGGAAGTGGACTTCGAACACCGTTCTCCCCGCCCTGATGATGTTATCAAGATCGGCATGGTTGATCTTCAAGACGGCGACAAATGGATCGAATTGGACGAAAGCCGCCTCTGGTGCTGGCAACAGGGATGCATGTTACAGTGGCTACCGGGTTCGAATACCGAAATACTCTGGAACGACCGCGATGGCGAAGACTTCGTTTGTCGGATTCTCGATGTGAAAAGCGGGAAAAAGCGGACCGTTGGACATCCGATCTATACGCTCAACCCCGACGGCAAGACCGGCTTCGCGCCCGACTTCCGGCGAATCCAATCGATGCGGCCCGGTTATGGATATCCCGGACCGGAGGATCCCTATGCCGATGTGCTTGCACCGGAGAAATCGGGCATATTCCGCATAGACCTGAATAGTGGCAAACAAGACCTTATCGTATCTTTGGCCGATATTGCCAAGATCCCCTTCCGCGCGGACCTTTCCGATAAGAAGCATTATTTCAACCACCTACTGGCCAACACGGACGGCACGCGACTGGAGTTTCTGCATCGCTGGGCCCCGCGGGGCAAATTTTGCCGCACGCGCATGCTCACATGCTCGCCCGACGGCAGCGACATTCGCGTAGTCGACGGATCGGGCTGCACGTCGCACTTTATCTGGCGAGATCCACATTATATCCTGGCCTGGTCATGGCATCCACGCGACGTGGGCTATCGGCACCCATATGGATTCTGCCTCTTCGAAGACAAACAAGGCGGCGGCAAAGTGGAAATTATCGGTGGCGACGAGATGTATCGCGACGGGCATTGCACATATCTGCCCAACAAAAAATACATCCTCAACGATCACTATCCGGACCGCAACCGCAACCAGAATCCATACCTCTACGAACTGGCGACCGGACGGAAAATACAAATTGGCCAGTTCCATTCACCCCGCGAATATACGGGTGAGTGGCGCTGTGATACGCACCCGCGATGCAGCCCGGATGGTCGAAGCGTGGTCGTGGACTCACCGTTTAAAAACGAAGGTCGACAGTTACAGCTCATAGACATCAGCGGGATTGTGGGGTAAGGGAAAGTACAAGGCCCAACGATCGATGTTGAACAGCCGCCCTCGGCCGTTGGATATACGGGCCACGAAGCTTTAACCGGAGAGAAACCATGTCAAGTTTTCGCGCGGGTTGGATTCTTATTGTGCTTATGTCGGTTGGAACTGTCGCGGCCGATTCAAAGCAAGATCAGTCCGACTATACGGTTGAAAAAGAAATTTTCTACTTGCCCGGCGGCGAGGACGCGGCGGACGATTATGCGAAGAAACAATGCCGGCTGGATTTGTATCGTCCCACTGGAACGAAGGGATTTGCCACGATCGTGTTTTTGCACGGAGGTGGATTAAGAAACGGCCGAAAATACATTCCCGACCAGTTGAAAAACAAGGGTTGGGCGGTAGCTGGAGTAAGTTACCGTTTGCATCCCAAGGTGCGATATCCCGTTCGTATCGAAGATGCGGCCGCGGCTCTGGCTTGGGTATTCAAGAATATCGAATCTCGCGGCGGAGATCCGAATAAAATATTTCTTACCGGCATCTCGGCCGGAGGTTATCTTACGGCCATGGTGGGACTGGATAAAAAATACTTGGGTAAACACGACATCGATGCCAACCGATTGGCCGGGCTGATCCCGGTGACCGGGCAGATGATCACTCATCAAACGGTGCGCAAGGAACAAGGTGTAGAACCATACCAACTGCGCCCCACAATTGACCAATATGCGCCGCTATACCACATCCGCAAGGACACTCCGCCGGTACTTTGTATTACGGGAGGTTGGGGAGTGGATATGCTCATGCGCGCCGAAGAAAATCTTTACTTTGTTTCCATGATGAAACTCATCGGCCACAAGAATATCCGGCATGTGGTGATCGAAGGCGCCGACCACGGCCAATGCGCCAAAAAATCCTGGCCGCATCTGATCTCATTCGTCGAAAAAACACTGGCCGAGAAATAATCGCGGCGTGCCACTATCGCTACCCGATTTTCTCAACAGCCGAGGCGGCTGTTGTACATCGATCATTGGGCCTTAGTCCTCACTCACTCTTTCACCTCGGCCTTCGCATCATACCCTTCGGTCTCGCAAGCCCGTCTTCCAATGCGGGGTATGCTGGCGATCATTCCCACGGCCATTTGTACTATCAGCCCCGCGGGCATTGCGCAGAGGAAGCTGATGCCGGGTCTGCCGGTGATTTCTTCCCAATAGTTGATGGCCACGACCACGACCAGTCCGGCCACAGCACCCACGATTGTACCAAAAGCGGTTGCCCAGCGGACAAACATGGCCATGATGAACAGTCCGGCCAGCGGCACGGTGAAGAGGTTCACAACCTTATAGGCGATTTCGATGAGGTTGCCTTCAACCATGCAGACGAAACTACTGAGGAAGACAACTGCCACGCCAACGAACCCCGAGATGTATTTGGCCATGCGCACATGATCGGTTTCAACAATCCGATCGGCACGGCTGCGGAAGCGGTCGATGAAGTCGACGGAGATCACCGAACACGATGAGTTGATTCCGGAGGATAGGCTGGACATAGCGGCAGCCAACAACCCGGCCACGACCAGTCCGCTCACGCCCACCGGCAATCCGATGGCTATAAATCGTGGGAAGAGCTGATCGGCATTTTCCATAATCATCTGCTCGTCATCCAAGAGGTGCGGCTGCGACATGAAGAAGCCCAGTAGAGCCAGGCCCAGGATGTTGAGGAAAATGGCGACGGATCCGTCGGATATAAGCGAAACGAGGATCACTTTTCGCGCAGCCTTGGCATCTCTGGTGGCCAGGTATCTCTGAATGGCCATCTGATCGGAGCAGTTCGTACATACATACCAAGTGAACATGGCCAACATGGCCATGCCCGCCGATACACGCACGAAGGGGTTGAAAGTAAAACTCGGTTCCTGCCAGTGAGGTGCCCACTCGGTCGGCCACCAGGCAAACGCTTCACCCAGATGCTGGGCGGAGAAAACTGATATCAGGATGACTGCCAAAATAGCGCCACCGAAGAGGATTATGGTTTGTACCACGTCGGTAAAAACCACTGCTTTGAGCCCGCCCATCGACGTGTAGATCACGGTGACGATACCCATGGCGGCGCAGACATAGGGCGTTGCCGAGGCATCCAGACCCATCAGCGGAACCAGGACGGTGCCGGAGGTAGCATATATAATCACCGACATCCAAAGCAAACGTAGCAGCAAAAAGATCGTAGAACCCATCATGCGAACGGTAAGACCCAGACGTGTTTCCAAAATTTCATAGGCACTTGTTACCCGCAGTCTCATGATCTTGGGGATGATCAGATAGCCAACCGTTAAGAAGACTAAGGGGTAACCGGCGATGATGCACATGATCATGGGCCCGTTTTTAATCATTTCGCCGGGCCAGGAGAGATACGAAATCGTGCTCAGCATGGTGGCAAACAAGGAGAGCCCCACGGCCAGGGGACGCATCTGGCGTCCGCCCAATAGATAGTCTTCGGTGTTAGCCGTCCGACGTGAGTAATACCAGCCCACCACTACCATTCCCAGCGCGTAAACGGCTATGATACACCAGTCGATGGGGCTCATCTGCCGGGGCGTGCGGCGAGCGACCTTACAAGCGGCATAAGATGCGGCGATTTGCAGATCGGCGTCGTCGAAACCCACCAGATCAAATAGCAGGGGAGCGTGTGATTTTTTACCCGCCCGAGCCAGGCCCAGGGCCGCGTCGCGCTGTTTGGCGACCGAAACGGTTTTTGTGTATTCGACCAGTTGTTGGAGACGTTTATCACGATCTTCCTTGGGGCCGTGCAAGGCAGCCGCGGTGATCAGTGCTACTGTTGGATCTTTATCGGCGGCGGCGGCGATTTTGTCTTTTACGGCTGGCGAGACGTTTTTGAGATACGTGAACACATAGGCCGCCGTGTTACGGAGCTTTGGATCGTGCGAATCCAGATACTCGGACAGTTTCTCGGCGCCGTCGTCTTGGCCACTGTTGACCAATACCCACTGGGCATAGACGCCCATCGAACTGGTGGTTTTTTTTGCGGCTTCCTTGATCGGACCGAGCTCTTCTTCGCCGATTGCCACGCCCAATTTGCCCAACGTTTCAATGGCATGCAACTGGTCGGGCGCTGCGGCGTCGAGACCTACGGCCTTGATCTTTTCGACAAGCTCGAAACGTATATTTTTCTGGTTGGTCCCGCGGACCAGCACCCGCCAGATACCAATGCGATATTCGGGTTCGTCACCATGTTTTTCAAGCTCTTTGTTGAACTCTTTCAAAACACCCTGAGAATAGTCGAGCTCCAGTAGGTACTCGGCGGCATGAACCTTTACCCAACGCTCTTCTTCGGCTAACACGCGACGCATGGTCGCCACGGCCTTCTCGCGTTGTTCGTCAGATAGTACCGCCAGTTCTTGGGGCGACTTTTCGGCAGGGGCGGCCTCGGTATCTTCGCCTTGAGCAACAGCTTGCGCGAAAGTCGAATCGGACGCGATAACGATTGTGAAAAAACAAGCTGACAAAAAAGCAAACGTCAGCAGAGAAATGCCGGGGACGGCGACAAGAGTTTTCGAGTTTTTAAAGTTCCGCACGGTGACCTTTCAAGTTAGTGATTTCACTCTCTTGCGCTTCGCGCTTAGGGGACGTAGAACTGTCATAGTATCGTAAAAAAAGTCCTCCAACAACCTTGTCCTCCCACTAGTGGGGAACCTGACGGCATCTGATGGCTGTACCAATTATTGCGGGAGATAAGCGTTTATTGTCGCCAAAAATGTGTTTGATGCCGCTAGGCAACGCTGCATGTGGAGTTTCGACATATGCCAGTGATGCATAAATGAATCATCTCATGACTATAATGCCCAACAGCCAAACACTTAACAAAAGCGTAAGTGTTTTATCCCAAAGAGTTTGCGGCCGACATTCAGCACTCTCATCCGGTCTCGTCACACTGCGTCATATCGCGGCACAACAATTGCATAAAAACATCGTGGAAGCAGATAATCAACCACCGAATGATTGGCATCCTCTTCGAAGCAGCACACCTCTGAAGGTAATACCCATGGCGCAAGTTCGAGAAATCAACGATATTGGTAAACTGGTTCACTATCGATTGTTGTGGAGACATTTGCTCTCCCAAACTCGTCAAGCCGGTTTCTTTCAATCTCAGGATTGGCTGGAAGTTTTCTGGAAACATTACGGACAAGGACGGAAACTGCGTGTGCTGATCGTTTACGACGGCAACGAGGCGCTGGGAATTCTCCCGCTGGTCGTGCAAAGCGAATACACCAAGGCCGGCAATGTGCGGGTGTTGACATATCCGCTTGACGGCTGGGGAAGTTTCTTCGGACCCGTCGGCCCCAATCCCACGCTAACACTGCGGGCTGCCATGAAACATATCCGCAATACGCCGCGTGATTGGGATCTTCTCGACCTACGTTGGGTCAACCAAAACCAAACCGACCACGGTCGAACGGAACACGGCATGCGCGCCGCCGGTTTGACGCCCGCCGGTCAGCCCTGGGCCCAGTCGGCGATTATCGAGCTGGATGATTGCTGGGAAACATATTGGGGCAACCGCTCGTTAAAGTTTCGCAAGAAACTGCGACGCAGCTATCGCCAACTCGAAAAGATGGGCCGGGTGAAATTCGTTCGCTATCGGCCCGGCGGACTGGCTGTGGGAGACGGCGCGCCGCGATTCGATCTCTTCGATGCGGCCGTATCGGTTGCT
>JAFGTN010000551.1 GCA_016934075.1 Pirellulales bacterium | reverse complement strand
TGTACTTGCTGATACGATTTGGCGGGGCATGGCTGTTGAAAAAATTCACGGTCCACCGCGGCATGCTGCACAGCATACCGGCGGCCGTGATCGCGGCCGAATTGGCATTCCTGCTGGCGTCGGGCGAAACCGACGCGAGAATATACAAAGCCGGCGGAGTGTTCATCGGCTACATGGTCCACTTGCTGCTGGATGAATTTTACAGCGTAAAGGTTTCAGTCCGTGGTGTGAGGATAAAAAAATCACTCGGCACGGCGATAAAAGTGTTCGGCCACCAATGGCTACCCAACATTGCGACCTATACCACGGTCATACTCTTAACGATGCTCGTTATTCAAGAGCCCGGTTGGATGCAGGACTACCAGAAGCGACAACGAAATATCCGCGAAAACGCGATAGCCGAAGAAGTGCTCGAACGCAACGGACTGGTCGCCGTTCCTAAAGGCAGCTGGTCGAGCGGCAAACCCCACGAATTCGAAACCGGCCATTTTGCCGAAGACGTGGAAGAAAAAGCAAAAGAAGCCCACGAGACGATCGGATCGTTTTTGAAGAAGTGGCGATAAAAGCATCTGTGTGGCACGCCCAGAATGGGCGTGGAGAGGATTATGGCCGCACCCAACCACTACCTTTCACGCCCATTCTGGGCGTGCCACACGTCGGCCGATGTTTCATCACAATACAAGCACCAAAACGAAACTAGGAATGCTCAGTGGGCGCTTTAACCTATCGATTTCTCGGTCGCGCCAAATCATCGCTGTCTAGCAGGATGGTTACCGGGCCGTCGTTGACCAGTTCGACATACATGTGCTCTTGGAACTGCCCGGTGGCAACCTCGACACCTTGACGGGCGACTGCTTCGACGAACACCTGGTAGAGCCGGTCGGCTTCGTCCGGTGGCGCGGCCCCTACAAAACTCGGACGGCGTCCCTTGCGACAATCGGCCAAAAGTGTGAATTGACTCACAACCAGCACGCGTCCTTCCACTTCGGCAACGGACAGATTCATCTTATCCTGGTCATCTTCGAAAATCCGCATGCCGACGATTTTCTCGGCCATCTTCATGGCTTCCTTGTCGGTGTCACCGTGCCCGACACCCAGCAAAACCAAAAGCCCACGCTCGATCTCACCGCAGACCTGCCCGTCGACCGTGACTCTCGCGCGGCTGACACGTTGGATACATGCTCGCATTTTCCATGTACTCCTATATCGTAGACCTGGGCATGATGGTGGTAGTACTCTGTAACAATCACCGCGCGCTATTTCTTTTCATGCGTCTAGTGATTTGCTTGATATACACATCGGTGCTGTCGGTGGGTGGCTCCTTGCCTGGATCGAAAACAAAATTGCTCCGGTCCAGCGGTACGTTTACGCTGACCTTCATTAATTGCATGGTGACAATCGCGCGACTGCCGCGTGCATCTTCGCCGCTACGATGGTACTCTATGCGATAGGGCAAGAGATCGTCTTTTCCCAACCAGAGATAGACGTGATCGGGAAGATGATTGGGCAAACGGCTTAAATCCACCTCCCCCCTGCCCTTGCGAATGGCTTCCTTTTGATCCGGCAGCAGAGACTCCAGTATCGACGACCGCCAACCACCACGCAACTTCCAGACGGGCCACGAATGCAAAACCTCCAACTCGGCCGATTCGAAATCGAAGGAGGCCTTCAATGACCGCAACAATCCCGGCATCCCACCGAGGCTGATCGCCTGGCCCAATTCCAGGCCATCTTCATCTCCCACGCCCTGCCCTGCCCTGCCCTGCTTGCCCACGGCTTTTGCCAAACGATCCAGATCTACACGAGCCACACTGGTTTTGCCCATCAAGGTGCGACTGATCCAGAGAAACTTGCCGTCGGAGATTCGCTTCATCGAACTGTTGGAATCGCCGGTGGGCATCTGCAATTCGAAACGCACCAGTGGGTGCGGCCCGGAGCGTTCTTCACAGTAATACCCCTTCCCCACAAATTGGCGGCCGAAAAGATCGACCCTATGTGATATCTCGGCCGAAATCGAATGCTGGCTCTCGACCGTCTCGATCGACTTTGTCAACAGTGCCAGAGTTTCCGAGCTACCCAACTTTGGGGAGTCAGTACCAGACACGACACCATTCTTTTTGGTGGGGGAAGAGTCAGGCTTTTTATCATCAGCATATGTGTTTACTAACAAAACCAGCAGCAAAGATACTGATGCAACGCCAATCCAGGGGGTTTGGTTAGGCAATTTAGAGTACATCTTATCGGTTTTGACGGATTTACCAAAGAATCGCATTGTAACGGGCCGAACAATAATCCTCAGAGCAGTCGCTGCGCGAGTGTCCGATGCTGTTTTTCCAAACCGCATAGCGTTTATGCGGATGCGAGTCGGTCATTGTACGGCAGCCCTCCCACACGGTCCACGCCAATCAGGCAGGTAACTTGGGAGCGAAACCACCCGATTAACAGGGGGGACATCCATGAAATACTGTGTTTCTTTACTACTTATCGTTGTTTTGGCCATGTTCGGATGTAAAGGACCTCATTGCGGACCATGTGCGGACCCATGCGGCGATCCATGTGCCGGACCTGGTTGCGTTGGAGGAGCCTGTATGGGAGGCGGTTGCCTCGGTGGTGGAGGCGGTGGCGTTCAAATGATGATGCCTCAAGGTCCCGGCGTAGACGGCCCCGGCCCCGGAGTCATGGGTATGGATCCCATGATGATGACCCCGGTGGGAGCGTCGCAAGTAGCCTTCGTGGGCCCCGACGGCATGGTAGTCAACTGGGATGTAAGTATGCCGGGTCACTTCGATTCCGACCCGCTGGTGTGCCCCGGTCGCTACAACTTCACTCAGTGCGCCATCTACCGGCTGAAGCTGACCAACATTCCCAGCCGTCCCGGTGTTGAGTTGTATCCGACTATCGAAGTCGGCCCGGCCGTGCCGCGAACGGCGGCTTTCCTGGCCCATAACGCCATTCCGGCCCAGTTCACCGAAGAAGATTTCGATCAGGTCTTAAGCGGGAACTTCGTCACAAAGGTGCTTTACCTGCCCGACGCCGAGTTCCAGGAGCTGGCCAGTGCCGGAATCGAAACCTTGGTGAGCACGCGACTCGATCCGGGCGTCGATCCCATCGTCGAAGCCGACAAACGCGGTGCCATCCTGGCCGTTATCCGCTTGGGTAACAAGGACCTGGAGATGCCCGGCGAAGCGCCTAGTGACAACGTCGTGCCCGCTTCCTACGGCGTGCCGATCGATGACGTACCGGTCGACGGCGGTGCCGCGGGCACGGGAGCACCCGTGGGAATGCCCAGCAACTCCGGTTGGGCAAGGATTCCACAACCGTATATTTCCGGCGTAACCGGTCCCGAATACGGGATGCCGTACTGCGGCACGCCCATCGGTCTGCCCGGTCCGCCGCATATTCCGTTGGGATATCCGGCCGGTCTGAAAAAGCACGTGATTAAGAATCGCACGCCGGTGCACGTGCCCTATCCGGCCAAGAAGATCAGCGTCGCCGTCAGGGAAAAACCCGGCGTGTTCTATCCGAAATCGATCACCCACGGCAGAATCGTCGAGAGGGCTTGTGCCGGTGGTTGCCCGACAATGGATTGTCCGGTCACGGAGTGCACCGGCGAAGGCTGCCCGATTCAATGTGACGACGCATCCTGCGATAGTGGTATCGTGCAATAAAAGAGCGAGTCGATCAGCGGCCGAGGACGGCCGCCCTACAATACTTTTCCTCTTCGAGCAATGTGTTCCGTGTCAATGGTCAAAAAGCTCCGCAACCCAGCCGGGAAAAAATACTTCTGTCTGGGACGAGTTGCCGGCAGGGCGACGATCGCGGCTGTGATCTGTTTGAGCATGGCGGCAATCCTGCCGGCTCAAACATCGATCTGTCCCGACTGTCCCCAAGGTGTGACGCCACCGGGAGCGATTGGCAGTCAGCAACTCCAGCGGGGCGGACCATTGGTCGGATGCTTTCAGGCGGTCGAAATCCGTGCTCCGAAAGGCGCCATGATTTCGACGGCCGTGGAAGGCAGCTTCGATACGCCGCAACCGGCTCCGATTCGAGTGGGTATGGTCGTGGGACCCATCTATCGCTTTCGCGTGATGAACATCCCATTGGCGCCGGGCGTCGAGGTCTTTCCCACCATCGAAGTAGTCGACCGTACCTATGCCCCGCAGGGTCAGGAACTGCGTTTCGCCATTCCGGTCGAACTCACCTCCGAGGAACTGCAAATGGCCGCGGCGGGTAAATTCGTCACGCGGGTGATCTACGTAGAAGATCCACATGCAGCCGTTCCGGTGGAGCAGGACGAGAAACATCAGAACTGGTTCGACGTGGGCCCCGGCAAAGATCCCTATAAGGTAGCCCTGAACCTGGGCCGGCCCGTGGCCGTATTGCGAATGGGCGGACGCTTGCCGGATAAAAATCCCGACAGCATGATGCAGTTCCTCTGCGGTTGCCCGCCGCTTATGCACTTCGCAGCCGCCGACGGCCACACAAAGTCTCCCGTACCCACACAATCCCCCGCTCCGAAGAAGGCACCGGTCCAACAAACGCCGCAACCCAAACAAGGCTTGCAGCAGAAACCTTGGATCAAAGAGTTGATTGCCGCGCGACCGGCGGACAACACCTTACAGCCGCAACAACAGCCGGCCGCCAAAGGGCCCATTGTAAGCAAACCCCTTATCAGCATCAGCGAACCGATTGAAAACACCCCGGCCGTGCAACCCAAATCCAACGGTGTTCACACACTACCCCCACCGCCTAGTGCCAGACAGTCGAGTATCCGCTAGGAGCAACAATGAACAACGGCCCAACAGCATCTGATCAATACGAGGCCTGGCCACGCGCATGGCGTCTGTTCGTCGTGGCCTTAGGCACGTTGATTCTTTGCGCCTGCCGGGCACCGATACACACGGCCGTCGTGGATTCGTCCTGTCCCGCCGGCGGATGCGTCGGCGCCGACTCCCCTGCCCTGCCCTGCCCCGGCCAGGTGTACACGCCGGAAATGATGGCCTGCCCGCCCGAGATGGCGCAATGCTCGCCGGCTATGCCGGTAGCCGGTATGCCGCGGACGGGCAAGTGCCGACGCTGTGCCAACGACGAGTTCCTCATCGACGGCGGCGACATGCACCCGGAGGTCACGGTCCGCGACGACTGGGAAGTGCTGGGCCTTACGCCCGAGGAAACCGTGGCCCATTTCGACACGCTCGACGGGCGAACCCTCGTGGAGCCGTCGAACCGCGTCTGCATATACGCGCCCCGCTTCTGTGTCGTTCGTAAAATCGAAAACGCCCTGCAAAGCGAGCAGACCGACCAGCTTGGTGACATCAACAAGCCCGAACAACTCGTACGCTGCGACGAGATTATCGAACCCACCACTTCCAAACAGCAGCTCGAGCCCCTCCTCAAAACAAAAGACCAGCCGCCGCTGGCATTCAGAACCAAGCAGAGCGACGGCGCGATGTCCACCGTAGTCGGACCGCGTTCGTTCCAGGACGCCTTCCAACCGTACGAAGATATCGAAGTTATCCGCACCGGCGTGACCGATCTGTCTGAAAGCGCGTGGCTGGCCAAAGGCCACGACGCCGCCATCACCTGGTCGTACGACCAGGCCGTGCAGGTTATTCTCGATCGCGTGACGGCCCAGACGGATGTGGGCGTGCAAAAGGCGCAAGTCACATACACCGTCGACATGCCGCCCGCCAATCCTAAACTGCGCCTCATCAAAATCGCCTCGACCAAGGTGGCCAAGCCCGGCGAGACGATCGACTTCACTCTCCGCTTCGACAACGTGGGCAACCAGTTGATCGGCAACGTGACGATCATCGACAACCTCACCACGCGTCTGGAATACGTGGACAAGAGCGCCCAATGCAACCTGCCCGGCGAGTTCATCCTGAAGAAGAACGAGGTAGGCTCCGACATTCTCCGTTGGGAACTCAAAGATCCACTCGACAAAGGCAAAGGCGGTATCATCCGCTTCCAGTGCCGCGTGCGGTAGCACGGTTGTTGCTTAAGATTCGTTTTGTGGGGCTCGCTTCACTCGGCCCACCCTACGCAACTTTAGGGATGGTAGCAGATGTGGTGGCCTAATTTCAAGGGTTTTCAGTTTTCAGTTTTCAGTTTCCAGAGATCAGGTTTCAGGTATGAGGTGATTGAACAATCAAAGGCTTTTGTTTCTTTTTCGTTATTGAATAAATGAGAGCGGAATCATTTTGGATCACGAAATCACGAAAATAATATAATAATATGTAGCGACGATTGGCTATAAAGTGCTTCACGGAAATTAGTGGGTAAAAAAAGCGTAGTCGTGCTCCGCACGAAGGTTTTTTAGGCATGGGCTGGCAAAAGTATATTGTGTCAGGAACCTGAAATTAATGATTCATCCTGTATTGCCGGAATTTCGGTAGCGAACCCGCGTCCCGACGTGAGTTTTTGGAACAAAAGGGGCGGGCGGAACATAACACGAAATTGCCGGGTCACGACCCGGCCTATATGTCTTTCGTTTTCAGCGTATGCCTGATTGGGCACGCTTGGCCGAAGGAACAAGCTTTAAAACCTCAATTGTTCCACGACACTGTGGTAGCTGGATTAGCAAGAATTCAGCCCTGGAGTGGAAAGCCATCTGAATTCTTGCGAATTCAGCTACAGGGACAAATTCCGTTCTTTGCGTCTTCGCGTCTTTGCGTGAGGCCCCCTGCCCTGCTCCGGTCCCCCCTGCTCCGCTTTACGCTCAGGTTCTAATCGGCTTGCACCAAAGTCCGGTATCGAGTAGCTTGAATCGTGTAACGGCACGCGTCCCCGCACAAGGAGCCCGTCCCATCGAATTCTCGCCCAAAACAATACTGCTGCTTTTTATAGTCACCTGCGCCTCGCTGGCTGCGTTTGGGATATTTGGTATCCTGGCTATCTTGTGCGGCGTGCTGGCGGGTTTATTGTTGCGAGATTTGTGCTACTATCGCAACAAAGAGTTCAAGTACTCGATGCTCATTATCGCAACCATTGGACTGATACTGTTGTGGTCTTTTATATCAGTCATGCTAACACCAGAATGTAATCCGCAATACGTCGCATGCATGAACAACGCTATTTTCTATGGAATTGCATTACATCATTATCACTATACTCACGACTGCTTCCCACCGCCCTGCGTGCTCGACGATAACGGTCGACCGATGCACAGTTGGCGAGCGTTTATTATGCCATATATCGAGGGAGAAAATCCCATAAAAAACTACGACTTCGATGAACCATGGGACGGCACGAACAATAAGAAGCTTACCGATGCGCCTGACGCTGATATTCATTGCCCAAGCTCGTGCAGCAAACTGGATTCACGAAGAGATTACGTAACAATCACCGGTCCGGGCACTATATGGCCCGGTGGTAATGGCACACGACTCGAAGATATTGCCGATGGACCTGACAACACGGTTCTTCTTGTCGAAATGGACAACTCCGACATTCGCTGGCTCGAACCCCGCGACATTACCATCGAAGAAGCACTCGGAAATTCAAACGATGGAACCGCGACCATCCCCACAAGTGGACATTACACTCTAAAAACCTACTTCACGAAAAGCCTGCCCCTGGCCGGAAACATCTTGATGGCTGACAGCTCAGTACATTGTTTCGAAAATCGCCCAAGTTCGGAGGATCTCGCGGCCATCTTAAGCATAGACGGAGGCGAGCCGGTCAAGATAGAAGACATGGTCGAGAAGTATAAATATCCGCTCTATAAACGTCTGCGTTGGGACCATGTGATCGGCCTACCGCTATTTCTTATCACGCTTGTCTGGCTTTGGGTTTGGATTGTGGAAGAGCCCTACAAGGTGAAAACGGATCAGGTCGAAAAATGACACGGAGCCCTCCGTTCTTTGCGTCTTTGCGTGAGGCCCCCTGCCCTGCCCCGATCTGGCTTACCCTGCCACGCCGAAGACCGCCGTGAGCGGCTGGGCTATCGTATGGATGCCTCTAAACGATAACCTCTTGTGCCTGCGACACACCTACCCGGTGGACTTGCACGGATTCTGTCCCGGAGTGGAAACCATCTAAATTCTTGCGAATTCAGCTACATCTCCTCCACGCCCATTCTGGGCGTGCCACACGATGGATCTGACCGGCTATTTCTTCTTCACCACTAGATACCGCGGCTGCACGCAATGGTCCAAAACAACCATTGGATCGTCGGTCTTGGGGATCAACTCCGGTTGGCGCGACGTTCGTTTCAAAAAGCAGGACAGGAGCCCGACATAGCGAGCAACTCGTTTCTTCTGCTCGGGATCGCCGGCCAGGTTGTGCATTTCGTCGGGGTCGTTTTTCAGGTCGTATAGTTTGAGCGTGCGGCCCGGCAGCGGCAGCTTTGTGTCGTAGCCGTCGTCGCGGCGGCGCTTGCCGCGTATGAACACCAGCTTCCAACGATCGTCGCGGACCATCACCTCGTCGTTATAGGCGTATTCGACGTAGATCCGCTGGCGATGGCGGTCGGTCTTGCCCGTGGCCAAAGCGGCCAGGCTGCGACC
>JAFGTN010000550.1 GCA_016934075.1 Pirellulales bacterium | reverse complement strand
TGGAATGCGCAGGTTCAAGTCGAACGAGGCCGGCTGTTGCGGATTGACTTCGATTTGCACGCGGCCGTCCCAAGGGTAACGCGTATCCTGATGCAACGAGAGTTTCGTCCCGGCCAGGTTGATATCTTTCGCGCGGGAACCGACAAACAGATTGACGTAAACGCCCGAATCGTCCTTCGCGAAAATGTACCCCGGCATGGCCCCCACCATTTTGAGAAACATCGGTGGGCAGCAAGGGCAGCCGTGCCACGTCCAGCGCGTTTGGTTACGGTGGAGCACCAACGGGTTCTGATAGGTATAGCTATTTCCCGCAAGCGAAACTCCGCAAAGCGCGCCGTTATAGAGCGTCCGTTCCAGTTCGTCCGCGTATCTGGCATCGGCAAAAGCCAAGTTCATATTGCGGTGAAAAAAACACGCTCCCACGGCCGCGCATGTTTCCAGGTACGCGTTGTTGGGCAATTCGTAGTCGGCGGCGAAGCCCTCGTAGTCCCGCACAACACCAACGCCTCCAGTGATGTGCATCCGGTGATTCGCCATGCTGTCCCAAAGTCGCAGGACCGCGTCGCGATAGTCTTGGCGGCCGTTTTCCTCTCCTGTGACGACCATGCCCGCACATAGCAGCGTGGCCCGGACGGCGTGGCCTTCTATCGTTTTCTGCCGAAGTGGACATTCGTGGTCCTGGGCAACGAATCCGATGAGCTTGCGTCCTTTGTCATTTCCACGGTTTTCGATCCAGAATTCCGCCAGCCGAAGATAACGCTCTTCGTCAACCTCGACTGGCATCTTATTCTTTAGTTCCGGTTGCTCGCGGAACAAACGGTACAGCTCGACCAGGGCTTCCTCGGGCAGGGCATGGCCGGGCACGATGTTCCGTCTTGGCGGCGGCCCCATCAGGTCGGCCATACGATTGGTCAACCTTGTGGCCACCGTCAAAAGTTCGGTCTTGCCCGTGGCTCGATAGTAGTGCACGGCTGCTTCGACCATGGCGCCCGCGTTATAGATGTCGTGTTGGCGATGGATGTTGCCACCCGAAAGCCCCCAACGTTGGTTTGGTTGCTGCAGTTGTGTCCAGGTGTTGAGATATCCGTTCGGATCCTTGGCCGCGGCGGCGGCAATGCGACAAATATAATCATCAATGCGTTTTTCCAATTCGGGATTGGGGCTCGCCACAAGGAAATCAGCGCACCCGCGGATCGTCTCATAAGTCAATCCGTCGTACCAGGGTTTACCACCGTGCTTGCCGGCGCCCGTACCGGCGGCGACCTTGTCGAAGTTCGTGATCGCCCCGGTCTTCTCGAACTTGGCGAGCATATCGGGGATAGTGACCTCACGCCATACTTTCCGCATCGGCGACCAGAACTCGTCTTCTATCTTTACCTGCTGGATGGGAACCGGGCTGAGCCGGTGTGGGGCCGGCTGATCCGCTGAAACGAAGCGACCGATACTACCAACAACAAGGAGTGTTGTTGCGGCAATAGTAGTTTGTATGACGTACATGACAATCTTCTTATGTGTTTGTAAGGCGGGAAAGGGGAGCAGAGTGAAGACATGACATGGTCGAATTCCGGCTTACGCAGGTGAACCGGTCAGTAATCCGTTTTGTTCAAACTGACACCGTCGTGACGATTTCCCAGGTAACTATGGATCTCAGGATCGATGCTGTAGTCAATCAAGTGGACCGAACCGTCACACATTACGACGTGGAAACCGGAGGAATGCGAGCTGCCGAATCCAAACCAGATTTCCAAGCCCGGCGTGTCGCAGATGGGAGGATAATGAACGTCTGTAGTGCGCGTCGTGCCCCAATCGTCGCCCTGATAGAGGCATTCATCGTCTGCACCGCTGCTGCCGTCGAAATAGGAGTCCGGTTTAAGATATTTTTCTCCTACTAAATAGGTGTTACTTGTGCCGTCCGAGATGTCGGCCCACCGGATCTCGCTCCGGCGGAAGCAGACGCCCGAGAACGCACTGTTGTCGCACTTCCAATTATAACTTTCGCTATCTCCGGTTGCGAGGTTGTTCGGACCCGTACCCACATCGCATATCACGTCCCCTTCGTTGCACGCGTAGTCGGTTCGGGCTTCTTTGTTTCCGCGGTTGGCGTTGAAGTATTCCCAGGTGTGGGTGGAACGGATGGGGTAAGCGGTCGAGGCACGACGCGAGGGGCAGTTCAATGTGGCGATCGGGATGGAGGTTAGATCTCCCAACGCTTTGCTCTTATCCGCTGAATTCAAGCCGGAACCCATCTCGCGCAAGCTGGTAAGCTCCAAGTAAGGCAGGATATTGTAGACCCAACCACCCGGTTGACGCTTGCCGAATCCACGGTCCGGATCGCCCATCCAACGCCATCCCCACCCATTCGTTGGTAGATGCCCTTGAGCCGACTCGTGGTTCATCCATCCCAGGCAAATCTGTTTCAGATTATTGGCGCACTTAGCGCGCCGCGCCGCTTCACGGGCCGCCTGGACCGCGGGCAGCAACAGCGCGATCAAGATGCCGATGATCGCGATAACCACGAGCAACTCGACCAAGGTAAAACCCCGTTGCGATCGGCGGAATGGCGAAATGGAGGGCAAACCTTGATCCATTGTACCAAGATAAAGCAAGGGTTTGCATGTCTGAGAGTATATCTTTTTGATTTCCATATGAGATATTTTGCGGTGTGGGAAATGCTACTTAAGTACTATTTATAAAGGGATCAATCTGGTGGGTCAATGAGATCGTTGGTTTTGCGATTGAGATATTTTGCGGTGTTGAGGAGGTCGTGGACCGAGGATAGGATAGAGGACAGCTTGAAAGTGCATTCCAGTGCTAACAGCCTGTTGAAAAAGTCGGTTTTGCGAGTTGCGTTGATTGTGGAAATGTCGGGGATTTACGGTCGCCAGATTCTCGATGGGATTGCCCGATACCAACAATCCCACCGGCCCTGGTCGATCTTCCTCGAGCAGCGGGAACTTCGCGCCCCACCACCCCCATGGCTTCTGAGCCGCCATTGGGACGGGATTATCTGCCGCTCGACAACAACCGAATTGGCAAGAGATTTTTTGCGCCACAAGGTCCCAGTCGTGGACTTGAACGACCTGTACAGCGGCTTGGGGTTGCCGAGGATCTGGTCGGACATGCGCGCCATCGGCCGGCTGGGCGCGGAACATTTTCTAGAACGCGGTTTCCGCCAGTTCGGTTTTTGCGGCTTTAAGGACGAGAAATGGTCAACCGAGCGCGGCGAAGGAT